>JAZNOI010000001.1:0-5601 GCA_045580755.1 Eubacteriales bacterium
GTTTGGTGGTGGGGGTCAAGGGGAGGAGGAATCGAAACCTCCTGCCCCTTGGCGCCTTCTTTGTTTTACTTTCTTGGCAAGGCAAGAAAGTAATAAAAAAGAAAAAAACAAAAACGCTGTCGCGTTTTTTTAAGAAGTACAAACAGTCAGGGCTTCGCCCCGAACCCCACAAAAGGCGCGCTTTTGTAGAAGCGCCCTCTTGACTCCAACCAAAACTTTTAAAATTTAATAATCTTCATCCGTAGGGACCAGCGTCAAAAGGCGGTCCGCTATAAAAATCGCTAAAGCGTTTTTTTAAGAAGCAAGAAAGTAATAAAAAAGAAAATAAAAAGCTGTACGTGTTTTTCCGCACATACAGCTTTTTTATTATTAACTACCGTTTTTCCTCGATCACCGTTGCAACACTTTTTTCAGATATATGCCCGTATACGATCCCTCGCATGCGGCAACCTCTTCCGGTGTTCCGCAAGCAATGATCTGACCGCCATTATCTCCCCCCTCGGGTCCAAGGTCGATTATGTGATCGGCAACCTTTATAACGTCGAGATTATGCTCAATAACAATGACCGTGTTTCCGTCGTCAACAAGTCTGTTTAATATTTTTATCAGCCTGTCAACGTCTGCCGTGTGAAGTCCCGTCGTGGGCTCGTCAAGGATATAGACCGTCTTGCCCGTGCTTCGCTTTGCAAGCTCGGTGGCAAGCTTGACTCTCTGCGCCTCGCCGCCCGATAAGGTCGTTGACGACTGACCTATCTTTATATATCCAAGTCCCACGTCATACAACACTTGCAGCTTATTCTTGATCCTCGGTATACCGGCGAAAAATTCAAGCCCCTCTTCGACCGTCATATCGAGCACGTCAAAAATATTCTTTCCCTTGTACTGAACTTCGAGCGTATCTCTGTTGTATCTCTTTCCGCGGCACACGTCGCAAGTAACGTAAACGTCGGGCAAAAAGTGCATCTCTATCTTCTTTACACCGTCTCCCTCGCACGCCTCGCAACGTCCGCCTTTAACGTTAAACGAAAACCTTCCTGCTCCGTATCCCCTCTGTTTCGCATCGGGAGTCTTCGCAAAAAGCTCTCTTATTTCACCGAAAAGTCCGGTATAAGTTGCGGGGTTAGATCTCGGCGTTCTTCCAATCGGACTCTGGTCGATCGCGATTACTTTGTCGAGGTGTTCGATACCCTCGATCTTTTTATATTTTCCGGGATAAGTGTACGCCCTGTTCAGCTCTTTCGCCAATACCTGATACAAAATACCGTTCACGAGTGATGATTTACCCGACCCCGAAACACCGGTAACACAGTTCAACACGCCGAGCGGAAACTCAACGTCAACGTTTTTGAGGTTGTGCTCGGACGCGCCTCTCACAACAAGAGATCTGCCGTTCCCTTTTCTCCTGGTCTTCGGAACCTCGATCTTCTTTCTGCCGGACAAATAATCTCCCGTTATCGATTTTTCATTCTTCATGATCTCCTCAGGCGTTCCCTCGGCAACGATCGTTCCGCCGTGTATGCCTGCACCCGGGCCAATGTCCACAATATAATCGGACGCAAGCATAGTCTCCTCGTCGTGCTCAACGACGATAAGACTGTTTCCCGTATCTCTGAACTTCTTCAGCGTATCTATAAGCTTATGGTTATCCCTCTGATGCAGTCCTATACTCGGCTCATCAAGTACGTACATAACGCCCATAAGCGACGATCCTATCTGCGTTGCGAGTCTGATCCTCTGAGCTTCGCCGCCCGATAGGGTTCCTGCTTTTCTGGTCATCGTCAAATATTCAAGCCCAACGTTTTCAAGAAAACCGAGCCTTGACCTTATCTCTTTTACGATCTCCTTGGCAATACTGTACTCCATCTCGGTAAACTCGAGCGAATTCACAAACTTCAAAGCCTCGGAAATGGACATCGAACAAAACTCGTGTATATTCTTGCCGCCAACCGTTACGGCAAGCGCCTCGGGGCGAAGTCTCTTTCCGCCGCACTTTGGGCAGTCGGTATTTTCTATAAACTGTTCGTAATACTCGGCGCCCATCATGTCGTATCTTTGCTGTATCATTTTGAGCAGGCCCTCGTATTTAACGGCATTCCAACGCGCAAGGCCGCCAAAAGTTCTTCTCACCTCATATACTTCGCCGTCTCCGTTTACGAAAACGTCAAAAGCCTTATTCGAATAATCTTTTATTGGCGTATCGAGTGTAAATCCGTATTTTTTTCCTATAGCCTCAAACAGAGGGCCGTTCCACGACTCTTCCTCGAGCGTTTTAAAACCGTTACACATAATTGCGCCCTCTCGCAAAGACAGGTTTCTGTCGGGAATGATCTTTTCGATCGACATACTCCTCATCTCGCCCAGTCCGGCGCACGCGTCGCACGCACCCGCGGGATTGTTGAATGAGAACATGGCAGGCGACAATTCGCCCATACTCACGTTATGCTCGTCGCAGGCGTAGTTAATCGAATACGCTTTGTCTTCGTCTGCTCCGCCCTCTCTGTTTATAACGGTTATAACAACGTTTCCGTTTGCAAGATCAAGAGCGTTCTCGACCGAGTCGCTGAGCCTTGTTCTTATATCGCTTCGCATTGCAAGTCTGTCTACGACTATATCAACGGTATGCTTCAAATTCTTTTCGAGCTTTATCTCCTCGCCGAGATCGTATATGATCCCATCGACCCGCACACGCACGTATCCGCTTTTTCTTGCCGACTCTAACACTTTCTCGTGCATACCCTTTTTCGCCTTGACAACGGGCGCAAGAACCATAAATCTCGTTCCCTCAGGCAAGGTCAAAATGCTGTCGATTATCTGGTCTACCGTCTGCTGTCTGATCTCTTTTCCGCAGATCGGGCAGTGCGGCACTCCCACTCTCGCATACAAAAGTCGCAGGTAGTCGTATATTTCCGTAACCGTGCCCACCGTTGAACGCGGGTTTTTCGAGGTCGTCTTTTGGTCTATCGAAATAGAGGGAGAAAGCCCCTCGATCGAGTCTATATCGGGCTTATCAAGCTGTCCGAGAAACATTCTTGCATACGACGACAACGACTCAACGAATCGTCTGTGCCCCTCGGCATATATAGTATCAAAAGCAAGAGAGGACTTTCCCGATCCCGACAGTCCGGTGAATACCACGAATTTATCGCGCGGAATGGTTAAGTCTATATTCTTCAGATTGTGTACTCTGACCCCTTTTACCGTAAGATTCTTTTCTGACATTTTCTCCGTTTACTGTCCTTTCTGTGCTTTTTTTACTTCTTTTTTTCTTTCTGCATGGTGATAATGAGATCGCGCAAGTATGCCGCCCTTTCAAAGTCAAGACGCTTCGCGCAGTCTTTCATTTCGGCAGTCAGCTCCTCAATAGCCTTGTCGTAATCCTTCTTCGGTATCTTCTTTTTCTTCGAAACAACGCTTTCGTCATCCTTCACGCCTATATCGATAACGTCAAGCACCTTTTTCTTGATCGTCTGCGGAATGATACCGTGCTTCTCGTTATACGCAATCTGTATCTTTCTTCTCTTTTCCGTCTCGTCGATCGCACTCCGCATTGAACGTGTTATTTCATCGGCATACATTATGACCTTGCCGTTTGCGTTTCGCGCCGCCCTGCCTATCGTCTGTATAAGCGAGGTCTCGGATCGCAAAAATCCCTCTTTGTCGGCATCAAGAATAGCAACGAGCGACACCTCGGGAATATCGAGTCCCTCTCTGAGAAGGTTTATTCCCACCAACACGTCAAATACGCCTTTTCTAAGATCTCTAACGATCTCCATTCTTTCGATCGTCTCTACGTTGTGGTGTATATATTTAACTTTTATCTTATTTGACGATAAATATTCGGTCAAGTCTTCAGCCATTTTCTTCGTGAGAGTGGTTACGAGAACGCGCTCTCCTTTTTCGGTCCTCTCCCTTATCTCGCCCATAAGGTCGTCAACCTGACCCGCGATCGGTCTGACTTCAACCTCGGGGTCAACAAGCCCTGTAGGTCTGATGAGCTGTTCGACTATGTTTTCGGACCGTTCTTTTTCGTAATCGGACGGGGTTGCCGAAACGTATATGACCTTGTCAAGCTTCGATTCAAACTCGTCAAAAAACAACGGTCTGTTGTCAAACGCCGAAGGCAATCTGAACCCGAAATCGACAAGATTCTGTTTTCTAGCCCTGTCTCCGCCGCTCATTCCCCTAACCTGCGGAAGCGTAACGTGAGATTCGTCAACGAAAAGCAAATAGTCTTTGTTTTTGAAATAATCGAGCAACGTATACGGAGTAGAGCCCGGCTCTCTGCCCGACAGCACTCGGGAATAGTTTTCAACGCCGTGGCAAAAACCGATCTCTCGGAGCATTTCAAGGTCGTAGCGCGTGCGCTCCTCTATCCTTTGAGCCTCGATCAATTTACCCTGCTCGTTAAACTCTTTTACACGCTCTATCATCTCTTGCTCGATCTGACCGAGCGCCGCCTCGCGCTTTTCGGGTGTCATGGCATAGTGCGACGCGGGGAATATGGATACGTAACTTAAGCGGCGCAAAAGCTCGCCCGTTACGACGTTTATCTCTGATATTCTGTCGATTTCATCATCAAAGAACTCAACTCTTATCGCCTTATCACCCGACGATGCGGGGAATATTTCAAGCACGTCTCCCCTGACTCTGAACTTGTTTCTGACAAAATTTATATCGTTTCTGTCATAATTCATTTCGATAAGCGAGGCTATAACTCGATTACGGTCGATAAGCATACCGGGGCGAAGTCCAAGCACCATTTTCTGATACTCGGCAGGGTCTCCGAGCGAATATATGCACGATACGCTTGATACGATTATAACGTCGTTGCGTTCAAACAGCGATGATGTTGCGCTGTGGCGAAGCTTGTCTATCTCATCGTTGACAAGAGCATCTTTCTCAATATAAAGATCTCTGCCGGGAATGTACGCCTCAGGCTTATAATAATCGTAATAAGAAACGAAAAACTCAACGGCATTCTCGGGAAAAAGCTCGCGAAATTCGGAGCACAGCTGTGCCGCCAAAGTTTTATTGTGTGCGAGCACCAGTGTAGGCTTGTTTACCTTTGCAATAATATTCGCCATAGTAAACGTCTTACCGCTACCCGTTACACCGAGAAGAGTCTGTTTTTTCATACCCGACTTAATTCCGTTTACCAGGCTTTCTATCGCCTCGGGCTGATCGCCCGTCGGCTTATACGACGAAACCAACTTAAATTTATCCATAACAAAACTTCCCCCTCTCTCCTTCGATTATATATATCGGGATCAAAACCTGTCTCCCCATATTTTAACTTTTTTATACTCTTATTATTATACCACGTTTATTTTAAAAAGAAAAGTATATACAAAACAATTATGCACTTCTTCTTTTTGCTTTCACACTTTCAAAAAACAGAATTTCTTCGCCATCCAAGGATGCGGGGCGACGTCAAAAGGCGCCCCGCTAAAAAACAAAAACGCTATCGCGTTTTTAAAAAAGCACAAACAGTCAGGGCTTCGCCCCGAACCCCACAAGAGACGCGCTTTTGTAAAAGCGCCCTCTTGACTCCAACCAAAACTTTTAATCGAACTATATTCTGCAAAATATAAAAATCTTATA
>JAZNOI010000002.1:0-5487 GCA_045580755.1 Eubacteriales bacterium
TTTGGGGGTTCGCGTATGAGATGGTTTCTCCCCGACAAAACAAAAACCCTGACGCGTTTTTTTAGACATCCCTGTTTATTACAAAAAACGGACTAAAAAAAGACCGTCAAAGACGGTCTTTTTTTATATGTAGTCTTGTTCTTAATTAGGAAAGAGCATCCTCAAGTTCGCCGAGAGCATCTTCGAGTTCTTCCAAACCTTCCTGAAGTTCTTCGTGGCATTCTTCGCACAAAACGAATTCTTCACCGAAGATCTCATCTTCATACTTCTTACCTGTCTTTTCTTCGCCGCACTCGTCACATTCGAACTTTTCGCCGCATGCTGCGAGAGAAAGCATAAGTACTAATACAAGCATCAATGCAAAAATCTTTTTCATAGGAATATCCTCCGAAATTTTTAATTACACTTTCGTGTTATCTATATAATAACACAGAATCACTATTTTGTCAACAATTTGTACATTATTTCGCAACAAAGCCACAACACCTTGTTGTATTTTCAATAATACACAAACAATCAGGGCTTCGCCCCGAACCACACAAAAGGCGCGCTTTTGTAAAAGCGCCCTCTTGACTCCAGCCAAAACTTTTAAAATTTAATAATCTTTATTGTAGGGGGCGACGTCAAAAAGCGCCCCGCTTATAAAAAAACAAAAATGCTGCCCCGTTTTGTTAGACATCCCCGTTTATTACAAACATTAAATTAAAAAAAGACCGTCAAACACGGTCTTTTTTTCGGTAATCAATAAAGATCTTCGAGGTCAGCGATTGCATCTCCAAGTTCTTCAAGTTCTTCTAAGTATTCCTTGTAAACTCCTTCGTAGCAGTCGTCGCAGATTACAAGTTCTTCGCCGAGAACTTCAACTTCATGCTTCTTACCTGTCTTTTCTTCACCGCATTCTTCACATTCAAACTTTTCACCGCATGCTGCGAGAGAAAGCATAAGTATGAGAGCGAGAACCAATGCAAAAATCTTCTTCATGGAAATATCCTCCGTAAAATAATAAACACACTTTCGTGTTAAATGTATGCTAACACATAATTCATTATTTGTCAACACTTTCGGCCATTTTACAACAGCATTTTATCTCTTTTTCTCGCTGTTCTTTTTCGGTTTTTTCTTTTTCACGGAAAAGCCGAATTTTCCGATCTTTTTCCCGAGTTCAAAATACTCTCCGTGTGCAAACGCCGCAAGCTTTGCTTTCTCAAGATGCAGCTTTCCGTCCTCGCCGAGCAACGATTCGTCAACGTTTATTGCCACGATATCGGCAATAAACATATAGTGCGAACCAAGCTCAACTATATCGGTAACCCTGCATTCGAGATTCATCGGGCACTCCTCTATGATCGGGCAGGCTACCTGCGACGGAGCCCCCTTTGTCAGCTTGCATTTTTGGAACTTATCGACTTTTGCTCCGGTATAAATACCGCAGTAGTCCGCCTCTCTGACAAGGCTCGTCGGCGTCAGATTTATTACAAACTCTTTCGTTTCTTTTATTATATCGAAAGAATGACGGCTCGGTCGGACGGATATGTAGGTTTTCGGCGGATTGGAATTAAGGATTCCCGTCCAGGCGATCGTTATGATATTTGACTTTTCCATATCGCCGCAAGACACCATTACCGGCGGCACGGGAGACAGGAGCGTTCCGCCCTTCCAAACAACTTTTCCCACGTTATTTTACTCCGCTTTGTTTTTTATAGCGAGGTCAACAAGCTTATCGATTATCTCGCTGTATTTATAACCGCTTTCGATAGCCATTTTCGGATAAAGGCTGATCGAAGTAAATCCGGGAAGGGTGTTTATCTCATTGAATACGATTCTTTCTTCTTCCCCGCACACAAAGAAGTCTACTCTGGAAAGTCCTCTGCAATCAAGGTATTGGAAAATGCCCTCTGCAGTTCTCTTAAGATTGAGCCAGGTAGATTTTTTAACCTTTGCGGGTATTTGATAAGTAGAAGTACCGTTATTATACTTGTCGTCGTAATCGTAGAAATCCGCATCCGAAATGATCTCGCCGCAGGTCAATGCAACGGCATCACCGTTTCCGAGAACGGCAACCTCGACCTCTTTTCCGACGATCGCTTCTTCGATAAGTATCTTGCTGTCAAAACGAACGGCTTTTTCGAGAGCTTCTTTAAGCTCGTCGGCATTGGACGCCTTTGAAACGCCGACCGACGAACCCGAGTTCGCGGGTTTTATAAATACGGGATATCCGAGGTCTTTTTCGACGTCGTTTTTGATGCTTTCAAATTCTTTCTTAACGTCCTTTTTATTTACGTAAACACATCCCGCCATAGGAATTCCGTAGTTGTTGAGCACGAGTTTTGTGAACTGTTTATCCATACAAACAGCCGATGATGCACAGCCGGGACCAACGTAGGGCACACCGCACATATCGAGCATTCCCTGAAGTCTGCCGTCTTCGGAATAAGCGCCGTGCATTACGGGGAAAACAACGTCGATCGCAACCCTGTCGCACTTGCCGTCATTGTCAACGGCGTAAACGGCGTGATCGCCGTAGCTCGTGGACATAAGAGCCTTTCTGACGTTTGCCTTGTCATTCATCCAGGTATTGTTCTTTATATCCTCAATATCACCGTCAAACAGGTACATCTGACCGTCTCTTGTGATTCCCACTTTTACAATATCGTATTTTTCTCTGTCGGCGTTTTCCAATACGGAATAAGAGGAGCGAAGCGATACCTCGTATTCGGTGGAATTGCCTCCGAACATTATGCACAAAACCTTTTTCTTGTTCATCAAAAATCATCTCCGTAAATATATTCATTACTAGTAAAATATTCTATCACAAGCAAAAATGTTTGTCAACAACTACGATCTCTTGTTTTACACAGTCCGTCTTCGCAGAATGTATTATATAATAAACCTTTTCTTAATTTTGCGAAGCCGAGTCAGAAGCTTATTTATATTTGATTTTTTCTTTTGGGAAACTCATCAGTCACACCGCCCTTTCCCTTTTTATATTTTTACTGTATCGGCGGTGCGACAGCTTCTCCGCCGGGAGAAGCCTCGTAGTTGTTCTGTATTTTTTGTTATTTATCACGCAAAATAATACAAAAACAAATATCGGCAGAGGAATTGTTTCCTCTGCCCATTTGTGATATAATACGATCGATAGTTTCAAAAAAATAATTTTATAAAAACTATAACGAAAAAAATAATGGGTTAAACGATGAAAGATCTAACAAAAATCAACGACAATATATATAGACTGACTCTCCCCTATTACGTCATTTATACCACGGTGTTTTTTATAAAGACCGAAGAGGGAGTGATAATATTTGATACGGCAAGCGGAGAAAGCGATGTTGAGAACGCTATTCTTCCCGCACTGAAAGAGCTTATGATCCCTTTGGAAAACGTAAAATTCGTGTTTGTCTCCCACAACCACAGAGATCACGCGGGCGGTCTTGAACGTCTTATGCAAGTTGTTCCCTGCGCCACGATCATTACGGGAAACGATAAACTTAAAAAGAAATTCGCCGCATACGATATTATGACCGTCAGTGATAACGACGAGATCGCCAAGGGTATCCGCGTTGTGTCGATACCCGGGCACACAGCCGACTGCACCGCTCTTTTCGACACAAGAACTAAAACGCTTATTACGGGCGACTGTCTCCAGGTCTACGGCATCCCCGGGCCGGAAGAATGGGCTTGCAACATAACGCTTATTCCACAACATCTCGAGGCTCTAAACAAAGTTCGGTCTATGGATATTGACGAGATCTATGCCGCCCACGACTACTATCCGACGGGTTACAGAGCAGTTGGAAAAAAAGAAATAGACGAAATGATCGACGGCTGCAAAAACGCACTGGTCGACATAAAGATCATAATCGAGTCTCACCCCGATGCCGACGACGAAGCAGTCAGAGCGCTGTTTAACCAAAGTGTCAACCTTCCGAACGTCAGCATACCGGTCGTTGCGGCTGTCAGATATGCCGTAAAAAAAGGCGATATATAAGCAAAATCCAAGAACTTTTTATTGATTTGCTGTTTATGATCGAAAAAATCGTTGCATTGTGCAGCGTGGATGATGTATAATACCCATACAGACATAAAAAATTTAAAGGAGTATGCTTTTATGAGCAAATTCAAGCTTTCGTTCGTTCTGACAGAAATGCCCTGCTACGGCATTGCACACAAAAACGGCAGAAAGACATTCGAGTTTCAGGCATTCGACGGTCAGATCAACTGTGATTTACAGTATGACTACAATCGCCGTCCCTTAGGCGTTACCTCGTCGGTAAAAACGGGCGACACCATTGATTTTGTCGTTTTGCCGCAAAGAATAGAATTATACGTAAACGGTATTTTGGAGGACGAGGAATGGCCGATCGGCGAACGTCTCTTCTCCTTCGGAGACGAGATAGTATCAAGCGTTGACATAAAATGCGAGGAATACACCGAACCTTCCCCCAACACCGACACGGTGATTTCTACCTTTGAAAATGCGGAGGGTTGGAGACCGTCGGAAAAGGTATTTGTCGGCGACTGCATGCCTTACGTTCACGGCGGTGCTTACCACGTTTTGTACTTAAAAGACCGTCATCACCACGCGAGCAAATGGGGACTCGGCGGCCACCAGTGGGAGCATATTTCCACCACGGACTTCAAGACCTGGTCGGTTCACCCGACGGCTGTTCCGCTCGAAGATCCCGAGGAGGGTTCATTCTGTACCGGCTCGTGGTTTAAGGATAACGGAACGCAGTATCTTTATTATACAATGAGACTACGCCCCGGCGTACCACGTTCCGTGCACAGAAGCACTTCTGTCGACGGCTATAATTTCAAGAAAGATAAGGACTTCAAATTCACCCTTTCCGACAGATACAATACTCCCACCCTTCGTGATCCCAAGGTTGTTAAGGACGCTGACGGAAAGTACCACATTTTTCTGACCACCAGACTCGTGCAGGAAAAACGCGGATGTATTGCCCACTACGTTTCCGATGATATGGAAAACTGGTCAGACAGCGGAGAACCCATTTACGTAGGCCCCGATAATTCCGAGCCCGAATGCCCCGACTATATAGAATACAACGGAAGATATTATCTCATATTCAGCCTGCAAGGCAAACCCGCGCAATATCTCGTTTCGGACAGACCGTTTGACGGTTGGAAAGCGCCCGAGAATAACGTTATTCCCTGCGAAGCTGTGCCAAAAGGCGCTGTTTGGAACGGAAAGATCGTGTTTACAGGTTTTAAAAGGATCGGCGGATATGCGGGCGATATGACTTTCAAGACTGCGCATGCCGACGACGACGGCAACTTGATTTTCGAATAAATATACACACGCTACATGCAATAGTAAAATAAATACAGGGAGCCGTGATCGGCTCCCTTTTTTGTAATATTACAGACCTAACAACTGCTTTTTAATATTTTTTCGAAACATTAACATCCGCATAATCTGTTGTTCCGTCGGTGTATACTTTTTGACTAACATCAAACTTATAT
>JAZNOI010000003.1:0-11029 GCA_045580755.1 Eubacteriales bacterium
GAGTACTGCTCAAAGATCTGCTGTATGTATACGGCAAAGCACGCAATGCTGACGAGAGATAAATATCCAGACACGGACGTAACGGTATTTTACATAGACGTAAGAACACCGGGTAAAAACTTTGACGAGCTCCAGAGAAGAGCTGTTGAAGAATACGGTGTGAACTATATTAAGGGTATGGTCGGAAAGATCACGCCCGAGGGAGATAAGCTAAAGGTCAGAGGCTCCGACCTTATAGCCAACAAACAGGTTAAGATCGACGCGGACCTCGTTGTTCTTGCGGCGGCTATAGAGCCCGACAAGACGGCACGTCCTCTTGCGACGATGCTTACGGCAAGTATGGATACGAACGATTTCTTCACCGAAGCGCATCCGAAGCTTCGTCCCGTAGAAAGTCCCACTGCAGGCGTGTTCCTTTCGGGAGCTTGCCAGGGACCTAAGGATATTCCCGAAACCGTATCCCAGGCGGGTGCTGCGGCATCAAAAGTTATAGGTCTTCTTCAGAAGGATAAACTTATGGGCAACCCATGTGTTGCAAGCTCGAATCAGCTTATGTGTAACGGTTGTTCAAGCTGTGAAAGGGTATGTCCGTACGGTGCGATCAGTTATGAAGATAAAGAGTTCCCGGGTCCCAACAGAACGGTCAAGACGAGGAGAGTTGCCGTTGTAAATCCCGCAGTATGTCAAGGATGCGGTGCTTGTACCGTTGCTTGTCCTTCGGGAGCTATGGATCTGAACGGATTCTTGAATACACAAATTATGGCGGAGGTAGACGCAATATGCAAATGAATGAGTATAAGCCGTTGATAGTGGCGTTTTGCTGTAACTGGTGTTCTTATGCAGGTGCTGACCTCGCAGGTAACAACAGACTTAACTATCCCGCAGAAGTAAAGATAATAAGAGTGCCCTGTTCGTGCAGAGTAAATCCTATGTTTATTTTAAGAGCGTTCCAAAGGGGTGCTGACGGTGTGATCATTTGCGGATGCCATCCCGGCGACTGCCATTACACCTCGGGTAACTACTATACCAGAAGACGTATGGCGACACTGTTCTCTATGCTTGACTATCTCGGCATAGAAAAAGAACGCACACGCGTTGAATGGGTCTCTGCTGCAGAGGGGGCAAAATTTGCGGCAACGATGAACGATTTTGTTCAAAAAGTTGCGGCACTTGGCGAAAACAAGAGATTGGAGGACTTGAGATGCAAAAGATAACTTCAGAACAGCTTATAAAAAAGGCTGTTGAGCTTATGGAAAACGGCACTGTGTCCTCGGTTTTCGGCTGGGAGAAGGGTGAATTTGACTACGACGTTACTCCCGGTATATTTGTGAGCACCGAAGAATTAAAGGAAAAATTCGTATACAACGATTTTTCATCGGCAAACCTTTCGAAGTATTTATTGAAAAAGACTGAAAAGGTACAGGGGCAGACGTTCGTTTTTCTTCAACCCGAAAGAAAGATACTTGTTTTTCTGAAACCCTGCGATACATACAGTTTTAATCAGCTTTTGACCGAGCATAGATTTGAAAGAGAACAGATATATGCCGTTGGCGTGCAGTGCGACGGTATGGTTGATATTGAAAAAGTAAAGAAGATAGCCGGAGATGGTATTCTCTCGGTTGACTGCAGCGGTGAGAATGTGGTCGTCAAGACACTTTACAATGACGGTATTACCATTGCAAAGAGCGACGTTCTTGCCGAAAGATGCTTGAACTGCAAGAGCAAAAAACACGTTGCATACGACGAGCTTTTGGGAGAAACGGGAGAAATAATCGACTCCAACCGTTTTGATGAAGTTGAAAGAATAGAAAAAATGACTGCAGATGAAAGATTTGCATTCTGGCAAAATGAGCTTTCAAAATGTATCAGATGCAACGCCTGCAGAGACGCGTGTCCCGCTTGTACATGCGAAAAGTGCGTGTTTGACAACCCCAAATCGGGCGTGGAAAACAAATCTCCCGCAAACAGCTTTGAAGAAAAACTTTTCCACATAATCAGAGCTTATCACGTTGCTGGCAGATGTACCGATTGCGGAGAGTGTTCAAGGGTGTGCCCTCAAAACATACCGCTACACCTTTTGAACAGAAAGTTTATTAAGGATATAAATGAGTTTTACGGCGACTATCAGGCGGGCGAAGAGGTCGGCTCGCGCTCACCTCTCGTTAACTACAGCCTGAACGATGTCGAACCCGGAGACGTTTTTGACAGGGGGGACGAAAATGCGTAAGTTAGCTTTGGAAAAAACAGACTTGTTCTTTAAAACGATTGCAAGCTCTATGTCCCTGTATCTTCCCGTTGACCAAAACGACGGCAAAGCTGCGTATACGAAATGGGAGGACGGAAAAAAGTGGAGCGACTCTTTGAATACCGTGAAAAGTCCCAAAGATTTCTTCTTCCCTCAAACGGAAGATATGATGGAGTTCAAGGTTGACGGAAGAAACATTGAGGTCGTAGACAACAGAAAGGCATCGGAGGATTTTGCCGTTTTCGGCGTACGTGCATGCGACGTAAAGGCTTTTGATATACTCGACAGAGTGTTTCTGACAGATCCCTGCGACAGCTACTATGCGACCAAACGCGAGCACGGTACTATAATTGCCGTTGCGTGCACCAGACCGAGTGAAACTTGTTTCTGTTCAGTTTTCGGCATAGATCCCGCAGAACCTAAAGCGGACGTTTCTGCTTGGAAGACGGAAGATTGTTTGTATTTGAAAGCGAACACCGAAAAGGGAGAATCCTTCCTGAAACTTGCAGAAGATCTGACCGAAGATGCGTCCGAAGAAGAAGTAAAAGAGCAGAAGGAACAGATCTCAAAAATAATGAAAAGACTTCCTTTGGCTGAACTCGATACGTCGGCGTTCGGAGGCGGGAAGACCGATAAATTTTTCAACAGTCCCGAATGGGAAGATCTGTCCGAGACCTGTCTCGGTTGCGGAACCTGCACGTTCGTTTGCCCTACTTGCCAGTGCTATGATATAAAAGATTTTAATACGGGCAAGGGAATAATCAGATACAGATGTTGGGATTCGTGTATGTACTCCGAGTTTACGAGAATGGCTCACGGAAACAACAGAAACAGCCAAAAAGAGCGCTTCCGCCAAAGATTTATGCACAAGCTGGTTTATTACCCCGAAAATAACGACGGTATATTCGGCTGTGTCGGTTGTGGCAGATGCGTGTCAAGATGTCCTATATCAATGAATATTGTAAAAGTAATGAAAAAGCTGGGAGGAAAGGAAAATGAATAATTTGAATGAAACCTTGATTCCCAAAGTGGGCGTAATAACCGATATAAGAATAGATACGGCAGATATAAAGACGTTCAGAGTGGTCACTCCCGATGGCAAGAAGGCGTTTGATCATATGCCGGGGCAGTGCGCTATGCTCTCGATCCCCGGAGTGGGTGAGGCTATGTTTTCGATAACCTCGTCTCCGACCAATACCGAATATATGGAGTTTTCCATAAAGAAGTGCGGCTGTGTTACCGACTGGCTGCATCAGGCAGAGGTAGGACAGCAGATCACGATACGCGGCCCGTACGGAAACGCATTTCCCGTTGAAACCGATGAGTTTAAAGGGAAGAAGCTTTTGTTTATTGCCGGCGGTATCGGTATAGCTCCCCTTCGCTCCGTAATAAACTATTGCCGTCATTACAGAGAGAATTATAAGAGCATTAACCTTGTTTACGGTTCAAGAAGTATGGATGATCTCGTAAACTACAAAGAGATAATAGACGAGTGGTCGAAAGATAAAGATATGTATATTTATCTGACCGTCGACAAAGAAGATCCCGATTGGGTAAAACACGTTGGTTTCGTTCCCAACTATGTAAAGGAGCTTAAATATACTCCCGACCGTGTTGCTATTGTGTGCGGTCCTCCGATCATGATCAAATTTACGGTCGGCGCACTTAAAGAGCTTGGTTTCAAGGATACGCAGATCTATACGACGATGGAACTCCGTATGAAATGCGGAGTCGGCAAATGCGGACGTTGCAACATAGGATCAAAGTACGTTTGCAAGGACGGTCCCGTGTTCCGTTACGACGAGCTTGGGGAACTTCCCGATGAGTATTAAAGGAGAAATGCTATGGAAAATATGGTGAATATATTTCTTTTCGGGAAAAAGTATTCTGTTCCCGAAAACTTGACTATCATGACCGCTATGGAATATGCGGGATATCAGTTGGTGCGCGGATGCGGTTGCCGTAACGGTTTCTGCGGAGCTTGCGCTACTATTTACAGGATCAAGGGAGACCGCGAGCTAAAAGCTTGCCTTGCTTGTCAGACGAAGGTTGAAGACAATATGTATATTACGACTCTGCCTTTCTTCCCCTTGGTAAAACAGGGATATGATATTGAGAAGATTCCCACGACCGAGGCTGTAATGATGCAGCTTTACCCCGAAATATATGCTTGCGTTGGCTGTAACGCCTGCACAAAAAGCTGTACTCAGGGACTTAACGTAATGCAGTACATAGCTTATGCACAAAGGGGCGACTTTGAAAAGTGCGCAGACCTTTCTTTTGACTGCGTAATGTGCGGAGTATGCTCATCGAGATGTCCTGCGGGCATTTCTCATCCCCAGGTTGCAATGCTTGCAAGAAGGATCAACGGTAAATACCTTGCTCCCGGTTGCGGACATTTGGAAGACAGAGTAAAAGAAGTTAAAAACGGCGATTTCAACGAGCTTATCGAGGCGCTTATGCAGAAGCCCATCGAGGAATTGAAAGAGCTGTATAATACGCGCGAGATCGAGAAATAAAGGGGAGGAAAAAGCAAATGTATTCAGAAACATTTCAGAAATCACTTGCGGCAGTTGAAGCGGCAAGAGATAAAAATATAGCTTACGAACCTACAAGAATGACTGCACAGCAAAAAGAAGACTTGTTGGCGCAGTTCCACCCCGACTACAAAAAAGAAGAATTCAGCGAGTTGAAGATTGGCGCAAACAAGGGGGACAAGGTTCCTCATGAGCTTGCAGAAATGCTTCAGGCGCACAGCAGGATCAGAGAAGAGGAAATTGATCTTGAAGATCCCGACTATGACGTTGACGTGCTTGTTATAGGCGGCGGCGGAGCCGGTTCATCTGCGGCGATCGAAGCTCACGAAGCGGGTGCCAACGTTATGATCGTTACAAAGCTTCGTATCGGTGATGCAAACACGATGATGGCGGAAGGCGGTATCCAGGCGGCAGATAAACCCAACGATTCGCCTGCGATCCACTTTGTAGACGCTTTTGGCGGCGGTCATTTTGCGGCTAAGAGAGAGCTTCTCTCTAAGCTTGTTTGCGATGCCCCCGAGGCTATTCAGTGGCTTTCGAATCTTGGTGTTGAATTTGACAAGGACAGCGAAGGCAATATGATAACCACCCACGGCGGCGGTACTTCGAGAAAAAGAATGCACGCGGCAAAGGACTACTCGGGCGCTGAGATCATGAGAACTCTCCGCGACGAAGTTTTCAACCGTCAGATTCCCGTTGTTGATTTTACTGCCGCGATCGAGATAATTCTTGACGAAAACGGTAATGCATCCGGTGCGGTTCTTATGAATATGGAAACAAAAGAACTTTACGTTGCAAAGGCAAAGACAGTTATTATTGCAACGGGCGGTGCGGGACGTATGCACTATCAAGGTTTCCCGACTTCCAACCACTACGGCGCAACCGCAGACGGACTTGTATTGGGGTACAGAGTGGGCGCAAAGCTCATGTATGCCGAAACGCTCCAGTATCATCCGACGGGCGCTGCATTCCCCGAGCAGATATTCGGTGCACTCGTTACCGAGAAAGTTCGTTCTTTGGGAGCTAAGCTCGTAAACAAGAACGGTGAAGTGTTTATGCATCCCCTTGAAACAAGAGACGTAACGGCAGCATCGGTTATCAGAGAGTGTATTGAAAGAGGAAACGGAATCGACACCGGTAACGGACTTGCCGTATGGCTTGATACGCCTATGATCGAAAAAATTGGCGGCGAAGGCACGATCGAGGCAAGAATCCCTGCTATGATGAGAATGTTCGGCCAGTATGGAATCGATATTCGCAAGGAGCCCATTCTTATTTATCCTACGCTTCACTATCAAAACGGCGGACTGGACATAACTCCCGACTGTATGACAACGAACGTTAACAACCTCTTTGTCGCAGGTGAGGCTGTCGGCGGTATCCACGGAAAGAACAGACTTATGGGTAACTCTCTGCTCGATATAATCGTATTTGGCAGAAGTGCCGGAAAGAATGCGGCGGCGAAGGCAAAGGAAACGACCGTCGGAAAACTTACTCTCGACCACGTTGCTAAGTTCGAAAAAGAAATAGAAGAAGCAAAGATCGAAACGAACGCAGTTTCGCCCAAGCTCCTTCCCGATTATACAAATAAGGCTAAAAAATATTTATAATAAACAGGAGTAAAAAAATATGGATCTTCATCTTTTGACAGAGCTTTTTGAGGCTCTCACCATTTTCTGCTTCGGTCTTTCGTGGCCCGTTTCTATTCGTAAGTCACTTATTTCGAGAACCGCAAAAGGCAAATCTTTGTTCTTTGAAGTGTTTTTGCTTGTCGGTTACGCTTTCGGTATTGCAAGAAAAATAATCCAGGTCGTAGCACTTGGCTCTCCCGACCCGTCCAAAGGCGCGTTCGCAGCATTTGTGTTCTTCCTCGGTTTCTTCTTCTACGTACTGAACTTTATTGAAATTTCTATTGACGTTGCACTTTATTTCCGCAACACGAAGCTTGATAAGCTTAGAGAAGAAGGCAAAGAAGTTTAATAAAAAAGGTGTGGTCTCATCCACACCTTTTTTTATGTTCAGATAATATTATTTCTTGGACTTTTTAACAAAGATGATTGCAATGCCAAAGCCAACGACCACTCCGATCACGGCAACGATAATTACTGTCAAAATTGTGAGATCATTTGTGTTATCCGAGTGATTTATGATGATGTTTTTTTGAGGTTTTATCTGAGTTTCAGCATCGGTGCTGTCGGGTGATGTTGTGTCGACACCATCGGTCGTTTCGATAGTATCGGTTGTTTCGGAAGGTGTGGGATCGTCGGGTTCGGGTGACGAAACCGATTCGATAACCGTTACCGGCACAACGGATGAGTAGACCATACCGCCGTCGGTAGAGGTAACACAACACACGTAATAACGGGTACCGATTGAATCTGTATTGCAAATCAGAAAATCTGAATCTTCGCCGTCAATGGCACGAACGTCTTGAAGTTTTCCGGTCGTGGTTTCATACCATCGGAATGACAGCTGTGAATCGCCGACAGTTTTTGCAATACAGCGGAATGCCGCTTCTTCACCGACTGTTACTTGGACGAAAGAGGGAATATCGATTATTTCGGGGGGCATAGTGCTTCCCTGAACCGTAATGATCGCGCGGCTGGAGGTAGCCGTATAGTGTCCGTCCTCGATAACGCACCATATTTCCGAGCCGCTCAATTCTTCTTCGATTCCGCCGAAAAACCAGCTGTAAGTGTTGTTCGTGCTATCTTCAATAGGGCCGTAGGTCTCGCCTGCATAACCTTCCCAAGGTTCAACAGCATTTTGATTGTCGGAAAGGTTATAGGTTTTTCCGTCATATTCCAAATACCACGTTATATGGAGATTTGTGCCCGTAGCTTTGACGGTGTATATGGCGACGCTGTGTTCGGGATAGTGATAATTCTGCGGTTGCATTTTTATTTGCGGTCCTTCCGAAGCTGCCAAAGCGGGTAGCGTTAAGTTGCAAACCAGCAGTATACAGATCAGTATTGCAAAAAGCTTAGTTTTCATAACATTCCTCCGTTTTTAGTTTATAATATCTTCTCCGCAACCGGTACAGGTTACCGAGCCCGAGGGAATGGTGTGGTTTTCAGCTTCTTCGGCACCGCATACCGTGCAGGTGTGTTTGTGTTTTACTCCCGTTTCTTTAACCCAAGCGGACCAACTGTGTCCTGTGGCGGGTAACTGATTGATAAAGACTGCGCCGCAACGTGTACACGTTTGAGTCTGACTTCCCGGCTCGGTGCATGTCGGATTGGTAATAATACCGTCTTTCAAGCTATGTCCGGGGGCGGGAATGTTCTCCGTTTTAGTCTGTCCGCATTCACAGATATATGTTTTTGTGCCGCCTGCGGTGCAGGAAATATAGGTGTAATTGGGTGACTGTTCGACCCAGGAGTGCGTGTGAGGCGGCTCTATGGGTTCGGGATCAGTTGGTTCGGGTTCTTCGACCGGATCTTCGGTGGGTTTTTCGCTCTTGTCGTAGAGAGCATGGCTCCACGCTTCTTCGCGACCGTCTTCGTGAGTGCTTATACTGCCCGTACCGTCGTATTCGGCATCGGGGAAATCCATTGTAACTTCAATATCGTCAACGGTTATACCGTGATCCAGGTAGTAGAAAACGTTTAGTCGAATGGCAGATTTATCGGGAATGATATCCGTGCTTTCCAGATCAGCTATACCCTGGTCGGTGAGGAGCGATGCGGTTATTCTTGCCTCTACGGGTTTTTCATCAACAGTAACTTCGACTTTGATCCGGTTTACTGTCATACCGGGTGAAAATTCAGTTACTTTTATGTTTACGGGGTGAACGGTGCTTTCTTCTTTAATTTCGCCGTACATGGCGTGAGACCACGCTTCCACACAGCCGTTTTTATCCGAGCTTATGCTGCCGGTGCCGTCATATTCGCCGCCGTCACAGTCCATAGTTACGTTGATGTTGTCAACGTCATAGCCTTTGGGGAGAGAGTAAAATACGTCAAGACGAACGCAAAAATCTTCCGGAATAGGCTGATCTTCTTCCATTTCATAAAACCCCGTCGGTGTAAAAGCAGTTAAGGCTACTCTGCAAGCAACGGGCTGGCGGTCAATGGTTACTTCGACCAAAATATCTTTTGCAGTCATACCGGGAGCGATCTTGCCCGCGGTAATATGAACGTCTTTTGCAACGGGCGGGAGATTTTCGTCTGCTTCGTTGCAAGCACATAAAGCAAAGCATAGTGCAATTATAAGAAAAACAGCAATTTTTTTCATTGAATGACACCTCTTTTGTTTGATCGTTTTTGCTGTACGGTTTCACATTGTTGAATAATTCGACAATATGTGATATAATATTGAAGAATACACCAACTCTATTTTAATTATATATCTTATAATATTGTTTGTACCCATACCAAAAGTATGGGAAAAGGGTGTTTTTTGAAAAAATAGTACTACAGATTTTGGTTTATGTTTCTATAGAGTAAAGTTAGACAGAGGAGTACAAAATGAGGAAGTTTTTTGCAAGTATACCTATCTTGCTGTTAGTATTTTGTTTATCGGGCTGTAGTCGGGTAGGAGAAAAGAGTTCAAGCTTGGCGATCATTTATTCGGCAACAGCCGTGCTGTCATTGTTGCTTTTGATAGGCTGTTGCTTATTGGTGAAAAAGAATAAAGCTTGGTTTGTGATGCTGTTTTCATCGGTTTTGGTGGTAAATGTCGGCTATACTTTTTTGGCAATGTCAACGTGTTTGGAGATGGCTTTGTGGGCGAACCGCGTGTCGTATTTCGGTTCGGTTTTGTTGCCGTTTGCAATGCTGATGATTATTTTAGACGTTTCCGGTACAAAGAGCCCGAAGTGGTTGCCGTATATTATGGGAGCTTTGGCGGTTATAATGTTTCTTATTGCCGCAAGTCCCGGTATTTTGCCCATTTATTATAAAGAAGTTTCTTTTTCCACGGTGAACGGCGTTTCTGCTTTAGTGAAAGTGTATGGACCGCTTCACCCGCTGTATCTTATATATCTCGTCGGTTATTTTGTTGCTATGGTTACGGTTATTATTCGTGCACAGATCAATAAAACGATCGATACTACCGCGCATGCCGTTATTCTCGCTATCGCTGTGTTTGTGAATATTGGGGTGTGGCTTATCGAGCAGCTTGTGAGCATCGATTTTGAAATGCTGTCAGTATCGTATATTATCAGCGAGCTGTTTTTGTTGGGAGTTCATATCGTGATGAACGAATATCAGCGATTGAAGACGATAGTAAAACAGGTGGAATCGGCACAAAAGTATGCTGAGGAAGAGTCTTCCGTATCCGAGGCAATGCTTGAAAAAACGGTTGGAAGCGGGGAAGTGGGACCCGAACGTATTGAGTTTTTTATGGCGGGGATTGATAAACTGACACCGACCGAAAAATCGATCTATGATGCGCACATTGCCAGAGTTACGTCAAAGGAGATAATGGCGAGTATGAACATAAAAGAATCGACTTTGAAGTATCACAACAGAAATATCTACGGAAAGCTGGGCATATCAACTCGTAAAGAGCTGTTGGAGATGCATAAATACATAAAATCAGTAAAAGCAAAACTTGATATAGCGTTAGAAAGAACCGACTGAGGTATATATTAAACTAAGATCAATTATATAATTTGGTATTACTATGTAATGAAAAACAACCGATAATGGTTATTTTTTGAAAATCAACAGGCGAAGCCTGCATCACGCACGCAGTGCGCATCTCGTTCCGCGGGAACGCATCACTCAAAAAAGTCACCTTTGTCGGTAGACAAAAGTGACTTTTTTGTTGCCTATGGGTTGCAAAAAAGATATTTTGCTGTTTTTGCGTATGAATTCGAACTCTTACATAACCGTTCGTTTTTAGTGAAATCGTTCGCTTGCGCTCACGGTGAAATAATTTACTCCGTAAATTGTGAAATTTGATGCTATCGCATCAAGTGAAATAAAATAAATCCCCATGCGCCGCAGCGCATTTCACATTGCGAAGCAATATTTCACACGCGAAGCGTATTTCACAAATCCCGCAAGGGATTTATTTCGTTGAAAAAGACCTATGCTTTGATACAAAGCATAGGTCTTTTTCTGGCGGAGAAGGTGGGATTCATTGCTCATTATCGCGGCGTGAGTATTACTCCGTAATACTCACACCGCTTCATTCGCAATCCCGTGGCGGCACGAACGAGCCCCCGGCTCGTACGTTCGCGCCCTTCGAATCCCCTCGGAACAAACAAAAAGAACCGCCAACGACGGTCCATTTTGTT
>JAZNOI010000004.1:0-20184 GCA_045580755.1 Eubacteriales bacterium
TAATTTGCTTGGCTGCCTCAATTCCTATTTGTGCCTTGTTTTCGTTTTCTTCATTAGATAATTGATTATCCCACATGAATAGATTATATAATTCATCAATGCTATAAGTCATCATATTACACCTCACTTTATTTCATTATAGCACACCGCCAATGTAATGTAAATATTTTTGCAAAAAGGTGTGTCCTATATTGACAGCAGCAGAAGGTTTTATATTAGGGGTTTGTGCAAAGATGTTTACCATCGCGGGTCCGGTTATTGTGTATGGAACGGTGGCGAGTGTGATTTACGACGTTATTTATTGGGTGGCAACGATAATATGATGAGAATAGCCCTGCGGAAGATCCGTAGGGCTATAGTTATATTATGACGTTATCGGCAAATGGCGGTTTTGAATGCGGACAGCTCTGCGCTGCTGATGGCGAGCGCGTCGGTGTTCTTCGGGAAATCTCCGAAAACAGCATGATAATGCGTTAAAGCCGCCAGACAGCTTCCCTGATAGGAAGGATGGGTACGATCTTCATTATACAAATTGATTTCCGGATAGTTTTGTGTTACATACAAAAAATGATTTCCAACCGGAGATACCCGAGCATCATAAAGTTTAGCCGCTTTTTGATAAGCATCCGAAAGTAAATCGGTCATACTTTCGGTGGTCCAGTTGTGTTCTTCGAGCTGCTTACTTCCTTTTTTTCTTCCCCAAGTCGCATATAGAATGATTTGTTTTGTTTTGTTTTTCAGTTTGTTGACTACGCAGTCCAACCCGTCAATAAACTGATCAAAATGAATGATCGGTAAAAGACTTTGTTCCTGAATAAAGCAAACATCAAATGTGTGTTTAGACAGAAGAGTATCGAGATTAACGGTGAATTCATCGGTAGCATCCGTATATGCCAACAGTTTTCTGCCGCCCTTCGTAACACTGTAAACCACAACGTCTTTTTGGTTGCTGATAGCAAGTTGTTCAAACAATGAAGGCATATCGTTATAATATGTATAACTGTTTCCAACGAATAATATATTCATAATCGCGACCTTCCTTATCATACTATATGTTTTTGTTTGATTATACAACATAATTTTATTGTAGTCAATTATTTAGCAAAATCACTGTGCCATATATTGACAGCGGCAGAATGTTGCAGAACTATACGCTTCTTTTTCTGATACTTGTCGGTGTTGTATTCAAATGCTTTTTTATGATCTTTCGGAAATACGATGACGAACTGAAACCCAATTTATCGCTTATCTCTTCTACTGAAAGACTCGTTGTTATAAGAAGCTCTTCCGCTTTCTCGCAAAGTATCTTCTGTCTCACCTCATTTGGCGTTTTGTTAAACCGCTTTTTGAAAAGAGTATATAAAGTTGCTTCACTGATATTGCAGTAATTCGCAACCTCTTTCATTCTTGCATCCGTGTTATTTTTCATATAATTCAATGCTTTTTCAAGCGATGCCTCGTATGCTTTAGAGTCCCTTTTCAGTTTATCGGCAACCTCGCTCAAAAACAAATAGAACAGTCCTACATTTTTTATACTTGATTTCAGATCCTTTGTAATGTCATTATAAATATCTTTTGAAAAAGGATCGGCTTCAAATTTCTGTAAAAGGAAATTGCCCCCCTCAGCAAGCGGTATACAGTCAAAGCCTATCGAATACCACAAAAGCTTTGAATCACGATCGGTGTACCAATACGAACGGTACGGACATCCCTTGGGAATATAAAAAAATTCTCCCTCTTTCAACGTAACCGTTGTATCTTTTGAAACAAGCTTGGCTGTTCCATTAACCAAATATCCCATATAGTTCAAAGGCAGTCCGCCGTTTGACATATTATCCGTATGTCGACCTTTGTCAAAAGAAAACATACGATATTTAAAGCTATCAAAGAATTTTTTGTTATTCAATGCGTTTCACCCGTTAAATTTATAGTATTTTACCCTATTTTCTTTATTATATTGTATTGTCCGAACCGTTGTCAAGGTGTATTATTGTATTAACAAATCAATTACGTTCGTCGGAGTATTAAAAATGAAATCCAAAAATATTGTTTTTACAAAACCCAACACAGCAGAGCTTTTGTCCGAAGATATTAAACCCATCGGTGAAAAAGAAGTCCTAGTAAAGCTTGCCGTTTCGACGATCAGCAGCGGAACGGAAAAAGCCAATCTCATCGGCGAGGTAAATATAAGCGTTGCTTCAAACAGAACGGTTGCCCACTTTCCTCGCCGCGTCGGTTACAGCTCGTCGGGAATTATTACAGCTGTCGGTTCAAAAGTTACTGGAGTATCAGTCGGCGACAGAGTTGCCGTCAGCTGGAGCAAACATGCACAGTACTGCGTAGTTCCCTGCAATAACGTATACAAGATCCGCGACGATACCACGTTTGAAGAAGGCGCAATGTGGCACATAAGCACTTTCCCTATGGCAGCTATACGCAAGTGCCGTGTTGAGATAGGCGAATCTGCTCTCGTTATGGGGGTAGGCATACTCGGTATGATGGCAATAAAACTATTAAAGCTCTCGGGCGCCTGTCCCTTGATTGCGGTAGACCCCGACGAAAACAAACGTATTATTGCAAAAAAAATTGGTGCCGACTATGTGTTCGATCCATTCGAAGAGAATTTTTCAAACAAAGTGAAAGAGGTTACAAAAGGCGGGACAAACGTTGCGATCGAAGTTACAGGAAACGGCAACGCGCTCGACAGTCTGCTTGACTGTATGGCAAAGCTCGGCCGTGTTGCCCTGCTCGGATGCACCAGAAACAGTAATTTTACGATCGATTACTACAAAAAGGTGCACGGTCCCGGCATATCGCTCATAGGTGCGCATACAAATGCACGCCCCAACAGCGAGTCCGCCCCAAATCTCTGGACGACCGGAGATGACGTTCTTGCAGTTCAAAAGCTTGTGGAACACAACAGACTTACGTTTGCCGATCTCGTGCAGGAAACATATTCTGCAGACGAATGCGAAAAGGTATTCGCAAGACTTGCAAAAGAAATAAGCTTTCCCATCGTACAAATTGATTGGAGAAATATAGAATGATCAAAATTGCGCAAATAGGCATAAGCGATTACAACCACGGCAAGCAAATTTGGAATACGATAAACGGGAATTCGGACGTATTTGAAGTGGTCGGCTACGCTCTCCCCGAAAACGAAAGAGTTCTTGCTCCGAAAAGAGCGGGCGTATTCGACGGATTCAGAGAAATGACGGTCGAAGAAATACTTGCTGATCCAAGCATTAAAGCGGTTACCATCGAAACCGAAGAAAAACACCTTACAAAATATGCTCTTATGGCAGCTAAGGCAGGAAAACACATACACATGGAAAAGCCGGGTAGCCAAGATCTTTCTGAATTCAAAGAGCTGATCGAAACAGCACGAAAGAACAAAACAGTTCTCCATATTGGGTATATGTACAGGTACAACCCTTACGTTACAGAGCTTTTGAAACAAATAAAAAACGGAGTCTTTGGAGAGATAGTCAGCGTTGAGGCTCAGATGGGTTGCTATCACAAACAGCCTTTAAGAAAATGGCTTGAAAACTATAAAGGCGGTTCAACCTTTTATCTCGGCTGTCATCTTATAGATCTTATCATGCTGATACAAGGCGAACCGTGCAACGTTATTCCAATGACAAGGCGTACGCATACTGACGGTATTGAGTGCGAGGATTTCGGATTTACCGTCCTCGAATATCCAAAAGGCGTTTCTTTTGCAAAAGTATGTTCGCTTGAAAGAGGCGGTTACCTTCGCCGAAGTCTCGTAATTACGGGAACAAAGGCAAACGCAGTTCTTCAGCCGCTCGAGGAAGGAAATGAAGCTCAAATGACGACCACAGTTAACTTCTGCAACGTTGACTCTTTTGGCGCAAGAGGAGAGATGAAAACATGCGCTCCTTTTGACAGGTACAAAAAAATGATGCTATCTTTCGGAGAATACGTATCGGGAGAAAAACAGAATCCGTATACTCTCGAGTATGAGCTTAAAGTATATAAAAACATTTTAAAAGCTTGCGATATAGCTGATTGTATTATATAATCAGTATCGATCAAACAAACTATAGCTCTATTGAGAAAAGGATATGAAAAACAGCTTTTTGAACAGCGAGTCGTTACTTACAGTGATGATCCAACGTAAAACACCCGATGAGGCAACAAGAATTATTCGCAACTCCGTTTGTTTAGGGGCTGACGCATTCGAACTGCAAATAGAATCATTAAGCCCGGAATGCCACACCCCAGATTCAATACAAACGAATATTTGCCGAAATGAAAAACCGCCCCTCGTACGTAACTTATTACAGAAACAAAAGCAATTTGGGAAAAAGCGACGACGAGCTTGACGCCCCGTTTCTCTTCCTTTCGGACGGTAAATTCTGCTCCCTCCACAGAAGACTCGGAATCAAACCGGGTTGCTGTATGAGCTTATGCGTCTACGAACAAGATTCAATATCTACGCCAAGTCAGCCGCTTTTAAGCATTATAAAATCAATACGTGACGATTTTGACTTTTAAGGAGAATAAATATGAAAGCAATTCTTGTAAATGAAGATAGATCACTGAGATGGGACAACGTGCCCGATCCCGTTTTGGGAAACGACGACTGTCTCGTTAAGATCGAAGCTGCGGCACTTAATCGCGCCGACCTTATGCAAAGAGAGGGTGATTATCCCCCGCCTCCCGGCTGCCCCGAATGGATGGGCCTTGAAATTGCGGGAACGATCGTCGGGATCGCCGACGGCGCAAAAGAAAAATCCGACTGGAAAGTCGGAGACAAGGTATGCGCTTTGCTTGGCGGCGGCGGATATGCCGAATACGCAAATATAAAATACGATATGCTTGTACCCGTTCCGAACAACTGCACTATGATCGAAGCTGCGGCAATCCCCGAAGCTTTTGCAACAGCATATTTAAATCTTTTTATAGAAGGTGAAGCCAAGGCGGGAGATACCTTGCTCGTTACAGGCGGAAACAGCGGACTATCCAGCGTTACTATCAGAATGGCAAAGGCTTTCGGACTTCGCGTTATCACTACCGTGCGCGGCAAAGCAAAGGCAGAAGCCGTTAAAGCAACCGGTGCAGACATAATAGTCGACACTACTGTCGACTCCCTTGCCGACGTTTTGAAAGCTCAGTTAGAACAAGGCAACAGTATCGACATTGCACTCGACTGCCTCGGCGGAGAGGATATGGGCAAATGTATGCATTATCTTAACCGCGGCGCTCGTTGGATCATGATCGCGGCTCTTGCAGGCACAAAAACCGAGATCGACCTCAAAAACATTTACGTCAGAAACGTCAGAATCATAGGTTCTACATTACGCTCCCGCGCTCCCGAGGTCAAAGCCAAAATATTAGCTGATCTGGTCGAAAAAGTATGGCCAAAAGTTGAAAACGGAGAGATCAAGCCCACCATTCACGCTGTATTACCGATAACCGAAGCCGAGAAAGCTCACGACATTCTCTACAAAGGTCAGAACATCGGAAAAGTGGTATTGACCGTCAACTAACCAACAAAAACAAAAGAGAGAGTATGTACTGCACACGCTCTCGCTCTTTTGTATTCAACAAAAGCTCCCTCGTTTCGTTAAGAACCGAGGGAGCTTTTTATAAGTTATTATTCTTCAAAAACAACCGTAGCCGAAGTATTCGGAAGCATTTCGACATACCAGCACTTATCACCGTAAAACAGCTGAATCTGCTCTTTTTTCTCCGATGGATTTACAAGAACAGCAAAAGCTTTTCCCGATTCGCTTTCTATGATACAGCCTTCGGTGCGTAAAGTGCACTTTTTATCAAAAGTAAACACCTCAAACTGTGAGCGTTCGAACGTCAACGGATAAATACGGGAATCGCTCGAAATACCTGCAAAATGACGGAACGCCTTATATTGTCCGCTGTACGACAATTCTCCGCTTCCGTAATTGCGGGTTACAAATCCGCCGCAATAGTACGGTCCAACGTTCGGTCCTCCTGTCTCGTCAAGCATCAGATTCCAACCGGTCAATGATGAATAACCGCTGCACAAAGTCTTTATCGCCATAAGCGTCCATTTACACCAGTCGGTGCTGTAATTGTCATACAGTCTCGGTCCGCCTTCGGTAAAATGAAGCTCCAGACCGGGATACAACTCTTTCAAAAAAGCCGTCTGCTCAATACTGCCGCGATAATAGTGGAAAGCCACGCCGGCACATTCTTCTTTAAGCTTCGGATACTCCTTGAAACACCAGTCGACTCTGTTGACACCCGAAAAATTATGATCATAGCACCATATCTTTGTGTCGATACCGTTTTCGTCAAACTTTCTGCGAAGTACGCCGATAAACTTCGACTCAATATCGGGATGCCAAAAACAAGCGGGCATATTTCCGTGCTGATCGGTCTCGGATTCATTCTGTGTCGTAACCGCACTTACCGTTATTCCTTCATCTGCATAGGCCTTTATAAATTTAACGATATAGTCCGCATAGCAATCTATAAACTTTTCGCGCATAAAACCGCCGCCCATGCTTCCGCCCGTCTTCATCCAACCGGGTGGAGACCAGGGTGAAGCAAACAGCTTAAGATCGGGTCTTATGGTTAAAATTTCTTTTATCATCGGAATGATATATTCTTTATCTCTTTCGATCGAGAAGTGCTCGAGAGCAATATCGTTTTCGACGTCGTCGTAGGAATACACCTCTGCCGAATAGTCACTTGAGCCGATACTTAGTCTGCCTACGCCGAGATTCAATCCCTCTTTTGAATAAATCGTCTTCAAGAGTTTTTCTCTGTCAGTCTTTTCCATCAAAGAAAGGTTATAACAGGACGAACCGGTTATAGCAACGCCAAAACCATAAAAATTGGTGTTTACTTTGTCGGCGTTTTTTCTTGCATTCGTAACGCCCGAAAGATATGAACCGTTAGATATTCTTCCGGAAACATATTCCCCGTTTTCGTTTGTAGTAAAAATCTGTGCTCTCATAACATCACCGAATTCTCTTATACTTTTTAGGGCTTCAAAGTTACACTTTCTTCATAAATCGAATCTGCAAAAAGATCTTCCGAATCACGAACCTTAAGAATCATTTCGATCTTTTCAACTTTATCAATGTTGTTGTCTTCAAATTCGGTGCCCCACCAAGTCATATCCTGAAAAGAGCATTTACCGGGAGCCAATTCCTCGTAAAGTACGGGATCGGTCGAAGTGTCGTTTACGTATACGTCGGACGTAGTGATCATATAGGTCTTATCTTCCGACTTATTTTCAAAGTAGAACTGAACGGAATAGCCTGTTAATTCATTTTCTTCGTATCCAACAACGACTACCTTAACGTCATCGTTGTCTACAACAACTGTATCGCTGTCCTTATCTTTCTTGACAAAAGTTTCAGCTTTGTCCTCACCGTAGGGGTAAACGTGAATAGCATCTATCACCACGGGATCAACAAAAAAGTCGTCTTTGTTGCGGTACTGGAATACGAGCTCGAGGTCCGTGTATTCGATTCCGTTTCTTTCAAGAACCGTATCGCTGAAAGTGATCTCCTCATTTGCCTTCTTGCCGGGCTCAACAATACACGAAAACCAGGGATCGACCTGAACTCCGTTTACAGCCGACATAGCGAGAGAAAACATATAGCTTGTATCTTCGGATTTGTTTTCGAGATATGCTTTGATCGTGAATCCGAAAATATTGTCGTCTTCAATTTCGGTAAGCTTTATCACGCAATCATCGTTGTCAGCAACCACCAACTCTTCAAATTCGATTTCATTCTTTTCTTCGTTTTTTTCGTTTTTCTTCTTGCCGCCCCTGTCCGAGTCATCTTCGCTCGAACCGCAAGCAACAAGTGCAAACACCATAACGAGGCAGAGCAACAATGCAATCAATCTTTTCATAGTCAACGTCTCCTTTACGTATTTAAACTAATTTTGTAACAGAAAAAAACTATTACGCTTAAATTATACCCATTTTCACCCAAAATGTCAATAAAATATCAGTTCTGAATCAATTTATTATGGACAAAAAAGGACGACCGTGCTATAATTTAGATATAAATATTATTATGAGGTGTTATCATGACACAGGAACAATTCTTGAAAAATCTTAACCCACCCGAAAAAAAAGTCGATATAATTCTTGACACAGACGCTTTTAACGAAGCTGACGACCAGGTCGCTATTGCTTATATGCTGAAGTCGGAAGATAAACTAAATATAAAAGGAATATGCGCTGCTCCCTATTCCGGCCCCGGAAAAGCCGCCACTCCCGCCGAGGGCGTTCAGAAAAGCTATGACGAGATACTGCATATATTAGACCTTGCAAGCAGGAACGATCTGGCAGATAAAGTATATATGGGATCGGAATTTTATTTAAGCAATGAAAAAACTCCCGTCGAGTCCGAAGCCGCAGATTTTATTGCAGATCTTGCAAACTCATACTCTCCCGAAGATCCTCTTTACATAGTGGCTATCGGGGCAATAACCAACGTTGCGTCTGCAATACTCAAAAACCCCAACATAAAAGAAAACTGCGTCGTCGTTTGGCTGGGCGGTCATGCACACCATTTCCCAGAAACGAATGAATACAATATGCGTCAGGATATTGCCGCGACCAGAGTCGTATTCGACTGTCAAGTTCCCTTGATACAGCTCCCCTGCTTCGGCGTCGTAACCGAGTTTTCATCATCGCAATACGAGCTTGAGCATTGGCTCGGAGGCAAGAACAGACTGTGTGATTATCTCATTTATAAGCTTGTAAAAAAAGGAGAAAGCATAGCTCCCGGTCAGCCTTGGGCAAAGCCCCTTTGGGACGTAACGGCTATCGCTTGGCTTTTGAACGACAACGACAGATTTATGATCAGCCGTATTATCCCCACCCCCATCGTTCAGTATGACAACAAGTATTCATTCGACGAAAACAGACATCCGATGACCTACGTTTACAGAATATACCGAAACGCTCTTATGGACGATCTTTTCAGAAAGCTTGGTGATTTTCAGTGAAAGTATATAGCCTCGGTTCATTAAATATCGACTACGTATACTCGGTCGATCACTTCGTATCTGCGGGAGAGACCCTTTCGTCCGACAATATGGAGATATTTCCCGGCGGCAAGGGTTTGAATCAATCGATCGCTCTTTCAAAAGCGGGTGCTGAAGTTATCCACGGAGCTGTCGTCGGTTCCGACGGAGATTTCTTGTTAAAAACTTTGGAATATGCAAACGTCGACACTTTAAAAATAAAAAGAACAGATGCTCCCTCGGGGCACGCTATCATACAAGTCAACAAATCGGGTCAAAACTGTATTCTGCTTTTCGCGGGAACAAACTTTATGATAGACAAAGAATACGTTGACTTTTTCCTCGAAGGTGCAGACGAAAACGACCTCATTCTTCTCCAGAACGAAATAAGCTGTCTCGACTATATTTTCGAAAAAGCACATTCAAAGAAAATGAAAATCGCTTTCAATCCTTCGCCGTTTAACGATACGATAAAAAAACTGCCTCTTGAATACATTGACTGGTGGTTCTGCAACGAAATCGAGGGAGAGGCATTGTTCGGAAGCGATGATCCCGACACCATTTCAACGAACTTTTTAAAGCTGTACCCGAACAGCAACCTTATACTGACATTAGGCAAAAACGGCAGTATGTTTATAAACAAAGAACAAAAACTGTTTCAACCTATCTTCGAAGCAAAAGCGATCGACACGACTGCGGCAGGCGATACTTTTACGGGATATTTTCTCCACACGGTATCGGTCCAAAATGACGTAGCAAAAGCGCTTAAAACAGCTTCAAAAGCTTCATCAATAGCCGTTTCACGCAAGGGTGCATCAATTTCGATCCCCACGTCCGACGAAGTGATTATTTAAAACAAAATCACCGCTTATCTTTTTTTGATAAGCGGTGATTTTGTTATATTGATCTCAGAGCTAAATGAAGAACGTTCTTTGCAGATACGTTTCTGATATATTCCCTGCCGTTGTTGCGAAGATTGAGTCGTTTGCACTCGCTCTTTTCTTCCGTGCTTACGGCTATATAAACGGTTCCGACCGGTTTATCGATTGTACCTCCCGTCGGACCTGCAATTCCGGTGATACTTATGCCGACGTCGGCTTTCATAAGTTTTCTGACACCCTCTGCCATCTGCAATGCGCACTCCTCGGATACAGCTCCCTTTTCGTCAAGAACAGACCTTTCAACCCCAAGCAATCTTTCTTTGACCTCGTTTGCATAAGAAACAACACTTCCGTCAAGTACGTTTGACGCGCCGCTGATCGACGTTATTTTTGAGGTTACACCGCCGCCCGTACACGATTCGGCTACAGCAATTTTTTTATTAAGCGTTGTGAGCTTTTCAACAAGTGCGCCTTCAAGCGTGGTATCAACACCGTAAACGTACGGCCCGACCCCCGATTTTTTCAGCCTTTCGATCATTTCGAGGCATATTCTTTCTCCCTCTTCTTTGGTCGGTGCTTTTGCCGTTACCCTTAAACGAACCTCTCCGTCAAGTGCATAGGGCGCAACGGTCGGGTTCAAAGAGTTTTTCATAACGTCAATAAGTATATTCTCAACCATTGATTCACCAAGGCCGAATATATTTATGTTCTTGCTTACAAACAACGAATCCGAAAGGCTTTCTATATACGGTACGACCCCCTCCTCAAACATAGGTTTCATTTCACGGGGAGGACCGGGGAGAATGATTGCCGCTTTTCCCGTCTGCTCGTTTTCGATAATGGCACCCGGAGCCGTTCCGCAATTATTTCGCAATACTTTACAGCCTTCGGGCATATATGCCTGCTTAACGTTGTTTTCGGTCATTTCCATGTTTCGATCCGCAAAAAACTCTTTAAGCCTATCAAATGACTCTTGGTGCAAAACCATTTTTTTGCCCATAAGTTCGGCAACTGTCTCTTTCGTCAGATCATCATACGTCGGGCCAAGTCCACCCGTCATTATTACAAGATCAGACCGTTCTAAAGCCTCGGATAAAAACTTTTTCAGTCTTTCGGGATTGTCCCCTACTACGCCTTGATGATATTGATTTATTCCGAGAGAAGCCAATCTCTGCGAAATGTATGCGGCATTTGTGTTAATGATATCTCCGATAAGTATTTCAGTTCCGACACAAAGAACTTCTGCATTTTTAATATTCATTAAATATCATCTCCGTACCAGATTTTTACGTTCTATTATATTTTACCACACATTTATGGATTTTTGCAATAGTTTTATACTCCAAAAAATACATATTAATGTGCTTATTTACAAAGATGTTTTTTTGTGGTATAATGTAGGTCAATATATAAAAAAACAAAGAGGTCAACACCTTGAAGATACTAAAATTTGACAAAGGCGACACGCTCGTAATGAAAAAGAACCACCCGTGCGGATGTTCCTCGTTTGAAGTACTGAGAACGGGCAGCGACGTAAGAATAAAATGTAAGGGATGCGGTCACGATATGACCATACCGAGACTAAAACTCGAAAAAAACATAAAAAGAATTGAACATCCAGATCTTGGAGGTAGCGACAATGACTAAAGAACAGAATGTGTTGCTTGACGATAATCAAAAAAACAAAATAAAATTCAGCCCGTATCTGCTGTTTGCATTCTTCCTGCCTGCAGCACTTTTTCTCACCATCTATTTTCTGAGAGAAACATATCCCTTCGGAGAGGAGTCGGTTCTCGTTCTTGACTTGAACGCACAGTACGTTTACTTTTTCGAAGAACTGAGAGACGTATTCTTAGGAGAAGGCAATCTTCTTTATTCCTGGCAAAGGGCTGTCGGCGGTGAGTTTATGGGTATGTTCGCATACTACCTCGCAAGCCCGTTCAATTTCCTTATCGCCTTCTTTCCCGAAGATGCTATCACTGAAGCTCTACTCACCATTTTCGCACTCAAAGCAGGTCTTTCGGGCTTTAACTTTGCCGTATATCTTCACTACTCGGGCAGATCGAAAAACAAGATCGCAACGGTATTCTTCTCGGCAATGTATGCACTGTGTGCTTACGCGATCGTCTACGGTCACAATACTATGTGGATAGACGCACTTTTGTTCTTCCCGTTGCTTATACTCGGTCTTGAAAGCCTTATAAACAAACGCAAGTACAAGCTCTATACCATTATGCTTGCCATAATCGTTTTCTCAAATTTTTATATCGGCTTTATGACCTGCCTGTTTGTATTAATATACTCGGTCTACTACTATATGGCATACGGCTATTCCGACAAATACAACGAATATAAAGAGAGATTTCATCTCATAAAATCCATACTTCGAGTAGCTTTGTTTTCTGCCATTGCACTCGCTATGGCGGCTGTGATCATTTTCACCATTCAATATTCTTTGACGTTCGGTAAAAATGATTTTACCGAACCGAAATACGATCTTCTTTCCAAATTGAATTTTCTCGATCTTTTTGCGAAAGCACTGCCCAATTCGTACGACACCGTCCGACCGAACGGACTTCCCTTCATTTACTGCGGTGCACTCACCCTCATACTCATACCAATATTCTTCGCCTGCAGAAAGATCACTCCCCGCGAAAAAATATGTGCCGGATTTATTATTTCGGGACTTCTCATAACATTCGCAGCCACGACTCTCGATATTTTCTGGCACGGTATGCAAAACCCCAACTGGTTGAATTACAGATACAGCTTTATGCTCTGTTTCTTACTGATCGTTTTTGCAAACCAAGCATTCGAGCATATCAAAGATATGAATTTCAATCATATAGTTGCCGTTTGCGGCGTGCTGGTTCTTTTGGTAGTCCTGGTTCAAAGCCATGGCTATACGTTTATTGACAGCGTAAACTGCATTTGGATCAGTCTCCTCTGCATTGGCGTCTATCTGTTGTGTTTGTACGCCTACAAAAAAGAAATAGGCACAAACTTCATCTCGCTTATCCTTGCAATAATCATCAGCTCGGAACTCTTGATAAACGGTTACGTTTCGCTTGAAGCTCTTGACAAAGACGTCGTTTACAGCACCCGAACCTCGTACCGTGATTTTATCGACAGCGTACGTCCGGCAGTCGATTACGTAAAAGACAAAGACGATTCCTTCTACCGCATGGAAAAAACCGAGCACAAAAAAACCAATGACAATATGGCTCTTGATATTAACGGTATTTCAAGCTCGACGTCGACGCTTAACGCTTCGATCGTAAAGCTGCTTAATCAGCTCGGATACTCGTCAAAATCACACTGGTCAAAATATCTCGGCGGAACTCCCGCTTCGGACGGCTTGCTCGGCATCAAATACGTCATCAGTAAAGACAGAATGCACAACAGCATTTACAAAAAGATCCATGAAGTAAACGGCTATTATATTTACGAAAACCCCTACGCAATGAGCGTTGCTTTCGGCGTAGACACCAAATTTGAGTATATGGACGATTTCTCGACTTATACAAACCCCTTTTCACTTGTGAACGATATGGTAACGTATATGCTCGGCGAGGACGAAACGGTCATGCTGTTTAAACCGGTTGAAAAGGTCTCAATATCCACAAACAACGTACTTGAAACAGCAGTAGCACAAAATTATATGAAATTCGTTCCCATAGATCCGTCAAAACCTGCCGAGATCACTTATACACTCACATCGGAAACGATAGACGAAATGTTCTTCTTCTACCCTTCCGATTATCCGAGAAAGGTTTCTTTAACGCTCAACAGAAAAGATTGGGGAACGTTCTTCGACAACGAGACGGACAGGATCGTTTCACTTACCAGATTCGGCTATGATCAAACAGTCCGTTTGAAAGTTACACTAAAAGATGAAAACCTTTACGTTCTCCAGCACGAAGACTTCTTCTACTATCTCGATACCGAGCTTTATAAGTCGGTCATGACCAAGCTTAACGAATCGCGTTTTAACGTTGAAGAACACTCCGACACATACCTCAGCGGCAATATCGACGTTAAACAAAAAGAGATGCTTTTGTTTACGACAATTCCCTACGACGAAGGCTGGAAGATCTACTGCGACGGACAAGAGCTCGTTCCTCTTAAAACGGCAAGCTCGCTCATTGCAGCCGAGATCCCGCAGGGCGTTCATAAGCTCGAATTCAAGTATATCCCCGATTGCTTCGTAAAGGGAGCATCGATATCCATAATAGGTATTATGGTCTTTATTCTGATCATCGTAGCTGATTTTACGGTAAAGCTTTACAGAAAAAAGAAACAGGCACAGCTTTCAATAGCGATCAACGATTTTTACGAAACGTTCGATTTTCCCGAAGACGCACTGAACAACGGCAATGTGCAACAATCCGAGCATTCTCAAGAGTCAATTGCATCAGAGGAAGCTCTTCCCGAAAAAAAGACTTCGGAAAGTAAAGAAAAAGAAGCTGATGACTGAATATTTTTATAATAAAACGACCACCCTTTATTAAAAAAAGAGGTGGTCTTTTTGTTTGCTGTTATTTTTGAATACTCAGTAATAACCGTGTTCGGCGGCAGCTCTTATATGCTGCTTGAAATACTATGGAGAAACCATACGCACTGGTCAATGGGAATATGCGGCGGGCTTTGTTTTCTTTGCATATACTGCATCGAAAACCGTTTTCCGAAAATGCACATGTTAAATAAATGCATTATGTGCACTCTGGTCATCACTCTTCTCGAGCTTATTACCGGCTGTATCGTAAACATTGCTTTTGATTTAAACGTTTGGGACTATTCCGACCGACCATTGAATCTCTTTGGACAGATCTGTTTACTGTTTTCTCTTCTGTGGTTCCTGTTGAGCATACCCGCACTAAAGCTTGCATCATATATCAAAAACACCTTCTTTTCACAAAAAACAACTTGCAATAACACCTCAGCCGAGATATAATTAGATCAGCAATTATATCTCGGGAGGAATCTTATGTACGACAATATACTTTTTGATCTTGACGGCACCTTGACCGATCCCGGACTTGGGATCACCAACTCCGTTATGTACGCGCTCAAACAATTGGGAATCGAGCCGCCCGAAAGAAAAGAACTGTATAAATTTATCGGTCCTCCTCTAAAAGACTCTTTTTCGAAATACTATAATTTTTCCGATATCCAATGCGATAAAGCTATCGAAGAATACAGAGTGTATTTCAGGGATAAAGGCTTGTTTGAAAACTACGTTTATGAAGGCATACCCGAAATGCTGAAAACACTTAACGATAACGGAAAAAAACTAGTTCTTGCTACCTCGAAACCCGAAGAATATGCAATCAGGATCTTGGAACATTTCGGTCTTTACCGTTATTTTCATACCGTCGGCGGAGCGTCCATGGACGGAAGCAGAAGTGTCAAGTCTGACGTTATTCTGTATGCTCTCAAAAAAGCTAATATAACCGATCTGTCAAGTACGGTGATGATCGGAGACAGAAAACACGATATTATCGGCGCAAAAACGGCATACCTCGATTCTATCGGTGTGCTGTACGGATACGGCTCGCACGATGAACTGTCTTCAGCCGGAGCGACACATATTGCAAAAAACATTTCCGATATAATTGAACTCATTCTAAAAAAATAATCAATTAAACATAATAGAGAGTGTGGGCAAAGCCCACACTCTCTATTGTGTTTTAAAAAAACCTCGGCAAAGGCTACTTCTCATAAGGATGAAAAAATACCGACGGATTTTAATAATCCGTCAGTGTTTTTACTATTCGATAAATTGGAATTTGTTTAACTGTTAAATAACCAAACTATATTTTATTGCCAACGCCATTTAGAATAGTACCCATTTATAGAATACCAAACGTACTCTGTTTCTTCACCATTTGTAAAAACTCGTATTGCTCCCATTTGTTCCTCTTCAATCTCTGTAAAACCACGTGATTCCATATATTCTACAAAAACCTCACCATTTGGCTGAGCAAGTACCACTTTGGGCGATGCTTGAATTTCAACATACTCCTTGTCTAAAACAGATATTTGAAAATAACCACTTACAACAGAAAATGGATTTCCTGTATTAAATGTGGCATATGATATAAAACAACTTCCCAAAAGAATAATAATTAGAACTGCGGAAACAAGTGTAGTAATTATAATTCTACGACTTCTTTTCTTGCTTTTTTTGATTTCATTATTGGCATACTCGATTGTATCTTTAATAACAGATTCCGCATCATTCCTGTTCATTATCTTCACCTCCAGTTAATAAATCATATAAACTAATTTCCAACACTTTTGAAATGGGAATCAGCATTGATATATCGGGAAAAGATATGCCACGCTCCCATTTGCTGATAGCTTTATCGGTAATGTTTAATTTATCTGACAGCTCTTTTTGCGACATGCCTTGTTTTTTTCGATTCTCACAAATGAATTTGCCAGTTTTCTTAGCATTCATCTTTTCCCTCCTCTCTAACATGATTATATTACAGTTATAAAAGGGAGTAAACCGACTGTTGGTTTACTTCTTTCATATCAAAGACAAATTCTTATTTATCGAACTGATTTAGAACCAGCATCGCATTTGTAATCACAAATACTTTATTGGGCAATGCCCAAACCCATTTTATCATAATACAACAGTAGTTATTATTCAAGTTTTATTCCGACTTCGTCGGAGTGATATTCTTTTGGAATACCTCGTCGCAGACGAGATATTTTCCAAAAGAGTGTTATTGAAACCAAATGGTTTCAGTGTTATTTTATTCGCCAAACTCGGCGAAGTCGAATACCACTATGCGAAGCATAATATAACTGCGAAGCAATATAACTCGCCGAGAGGAACGAGGCGAATAAAACTGCGAGACTTCCTTATTAGAAGTCTCGCAAAGAGCCCTTTTTTCTATGCCGGAATTGCCACGTGGCAGATAAAATAATTGTCCTCTTCGTAGAACTCTATCAATCCGTTTGCCGATTCAACTGCCTTTTTCATACTTTTTATCCCGTATCCGTGGAGCGTCTTGTCGGACTTTGTCGTATTCAGCTCGGGATTTTCCGAAAGTGCGGAGCGGATTATCGGATTCTTGCAGGAAATATTCTGGAATCCGCCGATATAGGAAAATGACAGCTCGATGATTTTTTCGTTGCTTGCACTCGTTGCCTCTATCGCGTTGTCAAGCATATTCATAAAAAGTGATACCAGCTCGATATCTCCGATCGAATTCAAATCGCACACAGAACCGCTTACGATAAAACGTATATCGGGATTCATCGACGTTTTGGAATACAAAATGCTGTCGATTGTACCGTTTCCGGTATTTACCACCGCCGAATTATCGTTCACCATATTTTCAACCCTTGCGATATGGTCCTCTGCCGCCGCGAATTCGCCCTTTTCAAACAGCTTTTTCGCAAACATTATCTGTTCCTTTAAATCGTGGCGCAATATACGCACCGATTCATAGATCTTTTGCGAATCGGTGTGGCGTCGGAGCTCTGCCTCGCGCAGCTGCAAAACGATCTGCATCTCGTGCTTTTCGTCCTCGCTTTTATTATGTCTTGCGAACAGCAGCAGGCTCAATGCGTTTACACCGACCATACCGAGCGACAAAGCAAACAGCAATCCGTAATAACCCTCCAGATTCTCATTAAGGCTCAACACAAAGAAAAGCGAAACCGTAAAGATCGCCATCAACGGAGAAACGAGATACAATACAAAATCTATCGGCTTGAAGCGTCTGCCCGGCGAATAAAAGCGTATGACTGCCAGCAGAACAGCCGCGATAATCACCTTGCACAAAAACAGAAGCAGGCATCTCGGTATACTGAATCCCGACGCTATCAGTGAAACGTCGATTTTCAATACGTTACCGATTGCAAAGAATACGAGTGCGGACGACAGCGCAAGAGTTACCTCGTAAACCACAACCGAAATTATCGAAGACAGCACGGTGTGGGTCTTTATCGAAAATGCATAGGCGAGCAATATTGCGGTTATTACAGCGGTATGCAAAAGCGAAAACACACTTATAAACAAAAACGCGGTGGAAACCGCGAAGCAAAGCGCGATAACCGGTACAAAAAGCTTGTTTTCCCGTACGTTTCCTTTATTGAGCTTTAATACGAAATACGCTCCGATCACCGAATCGAACAGGTTCGCAAGCAATTCAGTTAACAGTTCCATTTTTATCCTCACGCATAAATCTGAAAAATTCCTGTATTACTTCGTTTTGGTACTTTTTGGCGATATAATACTCATACCCGCCCTTTAAATAAATACATCCGTCCTTGATGTTAATGATCTGCTCCATATTCATATAAGCGTTTTGCGAAGCTTTGACAAAATGACTTCCGGCCACCTCGGATTCAAAATCCAAAAGAGTGCCTCGATATCTGTAAACGCCGTCGACGGTATAAATACTCATATAATTAGAGCGTTTTTCCTTTTCGGCATAGATTATCCGCGATATACGAATGGGAATCACCTCACTGTGTTTGGCGATCATAATATATCGGTTCTTCGCCTTCAGTTCGATGTATGCGGACTTCAGCGCCTCGTCTACCTCCTCCTTGTATTTTTCCTTGCGGATAAAGCGGAAAGGCTTATAACGAAGTGAATAAAACACGTTATTTTCAAAGCTCGAAACGAAAATTATCACAGTAGAGAGATTATTGTCGTTTATATACTGCGCAACCGCGAATCCGTCGAGCTCGGGCATCAGAATATCGAGAAAGAGAATATCGACGTCGTGCTCGGAAAGATATGATATAAGCTTTTTCGATTGCGGTATATATTCAAGAACGAAGCTGTCGTCGTAGATACTCGAAGCAACGACCGAATCGTGTATATATTTTTTTAATTCGTTACCGAACTCAAGATTGTCGTCACAAACAACTATTCTCATCTTCTCACCTCGATATAATTTTACCACACACAATACGATATTGCAAACAAATCCGCACCTAAAAACATACAATCCGCACCAAAAACCGCAAAATAACGGCTAACCGAATTATCATTACTGCGACTATAAGAGTGTGCGCGGTTTTAAAACGGTTAAAGGAGAGAACGGTATGGCGGATATGGGAAATATAATCAAGCAGCTGCGAAAGAAAAACGGACTGACACAATCGGATTTTGCACGCATTCTCCGTGTAACTCCGCAGGCGGTAAGCAAGTGGGAGCGCAGTCAAGGCTACCCCGATATAACTATGCTCCCGAGAATTGCCGAATGCTTTGGGGTAAGTATGGACATTCTTTTCGGAATTTCAAATATAGTGTGACAAATAAAGGCATCTCTTCGTCTATATGAATGAAAGAGGTGATTGTATGAAGCGAATCATAAGCATAGCGATACTTGTTATATTCATTTTATCCGCATGCGGTGAAGCAGAACCCGATATTTCTGTTGCAGAGAGCGAAACAAGATCGGAATCCTTTGAAAGCGTGCAGACTGCCGAATCGTCGGAAACCATATCAGCCGTTCCCGAGCAAAGCGAGCATTTCGTTTCGGAAGAGGTGAGCGAGGAATCGGACGAATCTTCAACGCCCGAGGAAATCTATCAAACACCGCAAAGCATCGTCTCATCGCCGATTCTATTTTGGGATACCGAGGACAGAGCCTATAAAGATCCTGTTTACATCGGCGGCGTGAACAAGGACGGATTTCACTCGCCCGAGGAATTCATATATAACGGAAAGCATTTGTATTCGCTTTGCGACATCTACGGCGAGGCTGTCGAGACAAACGCGGTCGAGCCCGACCAACCGTTTGAATTTTTCGACTCTTTCGGAAGCAAGACCGAAGCGATAAGCGGCAAAAGCTATTTATACCACGAGGAAGCGTTGCCATTGTATTTAATAACAAACGATATAACAGTCGACAAAAAGCCGCAAAGCCGTTTCCTTATCGGAAGCCTGAGCGGAGAAAGCATTTTCTTATTCCCCGAAGCGATCGAAAACGGCAAGATAACTATCGATCTCAACCGCGACGGTGAAAGCGAAAAGCTTTATCTCGAAACGAAAAACGAGCAGGAGGAGCTATATTCGCTAAACATAGTGCTCGAATCGTCGGACAAGACCATATATATCGATAAGTTTCAATACGCGGCGATTTCCTCCGAAAAAGTCAATGCCGAATTTTTCTTTGCCGATATTGATTCCGACAGCGAATATGAAATAATCTCCTATTTTATGTTTAACAACGGGCACGAAAGCTTTATCAGCATATACGATCTTGACGAAAACCGTGCCGAAATTCTGTATGCACAAACCATACATTATTTAAATTGA
>JAZNOI010000005.1:0-18719 GCA_045580755.1 Eubacteriales bacterium
AAAAGGAAGATTCCAAAGATGGAAAATCTTTGGTCGTTTGGTGGTGGGGGTCAAGGGGAGGAGGAATCGAAACCTCCTGCCCCTTGGCGCCTTCTTTGTTTTACTTTCTTGGCAAGGCAAGAAAGTAATAAAAAAGATAAAAACAAAAACGCTTTCGCGTTTTTTTAATGAGCACAAACAATCAGGGCTTCGCCCCGCACCCCACAAGAGACGCGCTTTTGTAAAAGCGCCCTCTTGACTCCAACCAAAACTTTTAATAGTACTATATTATTTTCTTCGTACATTCGGCAACAAACAAAAAAAAGGTGAGCCTTGTGCCCACCTTTTTTGTTTTTGTTTATTAGCCAACGATACCCGAACGCTCGATACCTGCAATAAGATATCTCTGACAGAAGAGATACATTACGATCAGGGGAGCAATAACGAGAAGTGTCGACGTGTTGACAATAGCCGCTTCGAACATCTTCTGTCCTGCAAAACCGTTTGTTCCCAATACCGTAGGAATGTTTTCTGCAAATCTCTGCATCGTAATGACCTGGGTGTTTGTAAAGAACATCGTGTTGTAGAACATATCCGTCCACTGCCATGAGAATGCAAACAGGAATACTGTGATCAACATAGGCACCGAAAGGGGAATGATAACCTGAATGAACGTTCTGAATACGCCCGAACCGTCAAGATATGCCGATTCTTCAAGTTCGTCCGGAACGCCGCGGAAGTACTGACGGAGCATATAAATATACAAACCGTTCTTAAATCCGAGACCGCCCAACGAAAGAAGAGCAAGAGGCCAGTACGAGTTAAGAAGATTGAACGGTCCAATGTAACTCGTGTACTGTGCGGGTTTAAACATATTGTTCAACATCGGATTAAGCAAGTTGCCAAGGCCCTCGAACAAACCGTAAATATCAAAGTTACTGAACTTCAAGAACATGGAGATCTGAACCGTACCGTGAGGTACAACCATCGTAAAGATTACGAGACCGAACAAAAGTCCGTTGAACTTGAATTTGAACTTTGCGAAACCGTATGCAATAACGCAGCAAATAAACGTCTGAATAACCGCACATATAAGTGAGAGCGTAAAGGTGTTTATCAAAGCGGACAAATAGTCGTTTTCAACTATAACAGCCTTATACGTATTCAGCGTAGGATATCTCGCAATGTATTTTACGGTAGCGTCAACAAAGTCTTCTTTACTCATAAACGAGCAGAACACTTTAGAAATAACGGGAGAAAGAATTACGTAGGAAATACCAACAAGAAGTACCAAACGGAACAATACCCATGCAACCGTTTTTACAAACTTGAAAGACAGGAATTTCAATTTAAATCTGGTCCAAAAATCCGTACGTTCGAATTCGACACGAATCTTGTTCTTGCTCTCTTTTTTCACTTTAGGTGCAGTAGCTTGTGAATTCATATTGAAAATCCTCCTTTCTTAGTCTCTTCTCTGGTAGAATACGTAAGACGAAATCAGTCCGGCAACCACACCGATTATCGCTATAACTACGACAAAGTAGATCCAGGACATTGCCTGAGATACAGGCATCTGATTGGACTTGTGATATACTTCGTCGATGTACATCATTACGTTATTCGTACTTCGTGTAAATGCGTCAATAACAGTATATATCGCATTAACAAGTATCATCGGGCTTATCATCGGGAAGGTGATCTTCCAGAACGTTTCCCAAGCAGCAGCACCGTCGATCTGGCACGATTCGTAGATCGCGGGAGAAATCGACTGTAGACCTGCAAGGAATATAAGCATCTGTACACCGGAACGGCTGATAATACCATATACGTCTGCAATAATACCTACTACGTAGCTTACCAATTCGCCGCCGACCTTCATATTACCGAACAGCCAGTCAAGGTTAGCTGCCGCAGCCAGCGATTGCTCTGCGGTCTGCACACCCGATCCGTCATCAATCGACGAGGATGAGTCGGTCATACGTGTCAACATAACGTTCGATCTGTCAAGATATTCAACAACACCGGTACCGATAATAACGGGGATGAAGAATATTGCACGGAACATTGCTCTGCCGAACATCTTCTGGTTAAGCAATACAGCCATAAACAGAGAGAATATTACGATCGCGGGAATGTCAAATATAAGCTGTTTGATACCCGTCATAAGCGCGGGTACGAATCCTTTGTCGGCAAACAGTGCATCCTGATAGTTCTTAAGTCCAACGAATGCCATCGTATAGCCTGCGCGATCCTCGTTCATATGTATCTCCGAGAAACTGATTCTGATCGAGTCAATTATAATGGGAAGATACAAAATAATGAACATTACGAGGAAGGGCATTATAAACCACCAGCCGGCTGCTGCCTTCTTCTTGTCAAGAGCTGCTTTTTTGCGACGCTTCTTAGGTGCAGCGGTATTTGCTGCAGTTGCTGCAGAAACTTTACTCATAACCTACACCCCTTTCAAGCATTTCCATCCGGAGCGTCGGGAGTTTCCGTTGCATCGGAAGCTCCTGTCGTCTCTTCGGAATTTTCGCTGTTTTCATCGTTTTCATTGTTTTCGTTATTTTCGCCGGATTCGGGAGTACCGTTCTCCGTCGATTCGGTGCTTTCTTCGGATTTTTCTGTCGTTTCGTCAGACTGTTCGGGTTCTTTTGTTTCCTCAGAACCTTCCGCATCGGCGTCTACAACAACAAATCCGAGACCTTTTACAAGCACGCCGTCAACCGTAATATCAAACGTGTTGTAGTTCAAAATGAACGTTTTACCGTTCGAGTAAGTTACTTTAACGACCGTACCCTTCTGTGTGAGATACTTGGTCTTAACGTCGAGAACGTCCTCGTCAACCTCTTCAACCTGCTCGGGTTCTTCGGTCTCTTCTTCCGTCTCTTCGTTCTCTTCAGCATCTTCAACCGGTGTTTCCTCTGTTCCGGGTTCCTCTGTTACGGGAACATCCGTTGCGGGAGCATCCGTTGCAGGAGTATCCGTTGCGGGAACGTCGGTTTCGGGAGTTCCGGGTGCGGGTGTAGTATTCTGATTCTTGAGAGCTTCAAGCTTCTGATTGAGTATCTCATCTCTTCTTGCAGCCTCTTCATCATGCTTCTTGTTTGTGTTCTTTTCTTCTTCGTACTTTTCAGATGCTATTCTGTCTGCTTCTGCTTCTTCAGCCGTAGGAACACGTTCGCCCTGAATGAATTCATGGTCTATGATGACCTCGGTCTGAACATCTTTCAAAGCTTCGTTAACAAGCTTGTAGTACTTAATTATATCCTTTTCCCACGAATCGTAGCTGACCGAGAAGTACTGAGCGTAAAGTTCGTTGTCCTTAAGTTCTTCTACGTTCTGGTAGGAAGCGAGGAAGTAGGGGTTCGAACCGTTTTCGATCATCTTGAGGATCTCATACGGAATGTTACCCGTGGTATTAAGAGGTGTACCGGCAAATTCAACCGAACCGTGAAGAACCATGCCCATAAAGGGAATAGCCTGGCTGGATTCAAAGAAACGGCTGCTGTCGAGCGAAACCTCGAGCAAGTGACTTACATAGGGGAATACGTACGCATTTCCTTCTTCACTCATTATGTCGCCGAAATCCTTCTTGAGTTCGCTGAGGAATCTTACGGTTTCCTCTCTTGCGTCCTCACGGTTGTAAGGAGTCTCTTCGTCAAAGTCGGTGTTCAAGGAAGAACCGAGCGTGGAAACGGAGAGCGATTTGCCGCCCAGCTTTGTAAAATCTTTCTTAAAGCCTTTGTAGAAGTTCTCAAAAGCGTCGACTGAGATTACAACATTACCCGTTTCGCGAAGTGTCTGGTATACAGGGTCGTATTCTTTCTTCTGAGTGAAACGGTCATCGATCGTTCTAACTGCATCCTTATCCTGATTGTAGCCGTCGAACCAATCTGTGTTCGAAACGAATACAAAGTCAAAGTCGGGATATACGCCGATTCCGTTCTTTTCGGCGAATGCGATAAAGTCTTCAAATCCTTTTTCGCCGCCAACCTTATCCTGAATGTCAACCTTCGAAGGAACAGTCGATGTCATACCACCGTTTGCAAAGCCCGTAAGCTTGAAATTGATATTATCGATTCCCTCTTTGTGGAGGTTGTTATACATTGTTTTAAGATTATCAAACGTTGTAAGAGGAGTTTCCACCGTAACGGGGAATGTGAGGAACTTTTCGGTCGTATCGATCGTACCGAATGATTCAATATAGAGAGGAATATTCTTCTCTACGTCTTTGTCGGTAAGTCTTGTGAGCTGTTTTGTTGCGTAGAGGTACTGACGGTATGCGTCTGCCATACCTACGTAACTTGCATCATAATACTTATAGTTCTTAACGACTTCTTTGATCGAATCAAGGTTTACCTGACCGCCTTCTGCAGCTTTGGAAGCCTGTTCAATGAGAGTCTTTTCAACGTATACCGGATCTTCAAGCATAAAGTACTTGATTCTGTAGCTTCCGGTGTATTTTCTGTCAGCCACGACAGTCCAGGTTGCTTCATTTCCTGCTGTACCTACCGAATAAGAATCGGCGGGACGGGGGTTGAATGACGTGTAGATCGTATTGTAATTGGACACCTTACCTGCTGTCTTAGCAGTGATAGATGCGAGGGAGTCTCCCTCTTCGATTATTGCAAAATAACCGCTATGTACCGGTGTGGATACAGTCTGTACTTCGCCGTTTTCGTCAGTTACACGTTCAGTGAAAGTACTTGTTTCAACAAGTCCGAATACGGGAAGTCTCATTACTTCCTGCTGTTTTCCAACAATGTTGTGGAAAGTAAAATCGTGGCCGTAAACCTTACCGCTTCTCGTCTTTTCCTGTCCTACGAGATCTTCAAATCTCATAATTGCGCCGCTTCCGTCGGGAAGGAAGAGATAGCCTTCTTTGTCAGCGCTGCCTGCGCCTGCATAGGGGAGGAAAATGATCTCGTCAAGTGTGTATACGGATTCGTCAAAACGAATACCGTTTGCACCCAAACGAACGTTAAGTCCGTCGCTGTCGATAGAATATTCGATGCCGAACTTAAATACTGCGGGAGCCTTATCCTTTGCCACATATCCAACCTTATCATGGTCTGCCTGGAGATCTTCAAAGGAGTATGCGGGACAGTACTTCTTAATAAGTGCTTCACCCTGGAGTCTCTGTCTTTCAGATGCCGATTCGTCGTAAACGTAAATATCGAAATCCTTAAGGAAAGGATACTGTGTCAACAACGCCGCCTGCTGAGCTTCGGTCTTACCATCGAGAGTCAACAAAGTGTAATAATACTGGAAGTTACGCGCGTTTCTGTCGTTCTGGTCCATATTTGCCAGGATCTCATTTTCCAAACGTTCCTTCTCGATCATCATCGGGAGAAGTTTACGTGTTTCCTGGTTACCTACGGTATACTCAACACGAACGCCGTTCTTCAACTGTTTAACCTTGAGCTGCTGACGCATTACGCAGTCTTTAAAGGTTAAATATGTATAGTCCTTCGTACCGTCATTATACTTAATAATGATCTGCGAAAGAAGTTCCATCTTCTTGTCTTCAGCAGCAGAACCCAATTTATAGGGGTTGGAGAACATATACTGCTTTGTCAGCTTGTTTTCGAGAGCCCATTCGCCCGTCTCTTCCTGAACGTAGAAGATAAACTTCTCATTTTCAAGCTTGGGAACCATGGTCTCGATCTTATCCTCGGGATCGTTAGAAGATGCCTCAAGGTATGTTTTCTTGAAATACGATTCGTCTTTTATAACGTTTTTGTCGTCGTCTTCGTCAGCGAAAACAGGGAGAACAGACAAGTTTGCAAGCACGCCGATGATCATTATCAATGACATCAACGCAGATATTAATCTAATTTTCTTCATCTTAATTATTCTCTCCTTTCTTCGCTACATTCTATATCCTATTTCGGTTACGATAGTTGTGATAAATCCGATTACGTTCGTCAACAAGGTTGTGAACAACAATGCAAGGAACATAATGAATACCATCGCAACAATGGTTCCGATACAGGTTACAAAGTTCTTAAACAATGAATAGTCGTGGGTTACCATCGTGCCGACGAATATCAGCAAGCCGACCCAGATAAATGCAAAACTTTCAAGCAACGAAATAATTGCGCCCTCTTGTACCGTGAGGAAGTTTGTGCATATAGTGGAAGGTATCAAAAGCAAGGGCAAGGGAGCCAATGCGTAAGAAGATGCGATAAAGATATCTTTAAAGCTTCCTTCACCTTCAAACAACGTCGTGAGACACCAGTTACCTACAACCCACAAAATAAGGGGAATACATACGGAAATTATCTGAATAATAATATCCGAGTAATTACCTCTGGGGTTAAACAGGTAAGCCGAGCCTATTGACTGATAAGTAAACGTTACGATCGCCAAAACAACGTAGAATATTGCAGCCCGCATCGAGCCTCGTTTCTCGTGTTTCAAATCCCAGAAACCGTCAAACGGATGGAATATCAGGTGCGTTGCGTACAAAACTTCTTGCCAGAATGTTCGTTTCTTGCCCGATATCGCAACTTGTTTATTTACCTTTGCAGCAAAGCTGAAGAACTTCGAGAAGCCCCAGCATGCTCCGATAATTACGATGGGCACGAGAAGAATGTAATCTTCGATCCATCCCTTTCTCCACATCTTGAACGCTTCGGAATAGTTCTTCGTATCGTAAGCCTTTTCGTAGTATTCCATAGCAGTGGTCCAGTCACCTCTGCGGTAGAATGCCTTACCGATACCTACGTACGCTGCGTCAAAGTTGTTGTTTCTCTGGAGAATATCGTTCCAAGCCTCTTCTGCTTTGTCATAGTTACGGTTGTTCTGTGTTCTGATCGCTTCGATCAGGAGGTTACCGTATTCGGTTCTTGAATATACGGTAAAGCTGTTCATCGTATTGTCAAGGATCAAGAGATTGTCGCCCTGATATACGAGAGCAGATGCTTTTCTTATGTTACCGAGCTGTTCGCCTATATCACCGAAGATATAAAGGAGTGCGCCGTACTCGTCATAAGTATACACTTTCGAACGCTTTTCGTCGATGATCGACCAAGTCTTTTCAGGACCAAGGGCAACGTCAACGATCTTGGAAGTTCCAAGAAGTTTGTTTCTGTCCATTCCGGGTCCGCCAACAACGTCAACTTCGCCGAAGCCGAAGAAACCGGTACGTTTCATAATATCGTCGCCCGAGATGTTGAGCTTCTTAACAGGCGAATATTCCGCCGTGTTGTTCATGGTAGCGCTCTGCTGGTCGGGTTCTTCGATAGACGAAGTGGTTATGTAAATAAAGCCTTTTTCGTCGATCGTGATGTTGTTAAATTCAGTACTAACGTAGGATTCGGATCTTTCGCGCTGTTCATCAGTCTGGAAGTATCTCCAGAGTTTTGTCCAAGCATCCATAGAAACCTTCTGAGCACCTATGAAGCACTGGAAAGAACCGTCGGGATTCAACGCAATAACACCCATATATGTACTGGATGAAATTACGTACATAGTCTCCGCATCGTCAACAGCAACCGCGACAGGTCTGTAAACAGAGTTTGCGGGGAAAACGTCGGACTGGGGCTCTTCAACAGTCTTAATGTATTTACCGTCAGCCTGATTGAAGACAACCAATCTCATATTGTCGGTATCGGCTACATAGATCTTGCCGTTACCAACGAACACGCCGTTGGGGTTTGCGAGAGCATCGGGAATACCGTTGCTGTTCGTAAACGAATCAATCTTAAATTTGTACTTATAATATTTGTCGAGAACAAGAATTCTGTTGTTTCCCGCATCTGCGATATATACGTTGCCTTCGTCATCGGTTTCGATGTCGGTAGGGCCGTTGAGGGCAGTATTAATGCCCATAGCCTTGTAGTCAACTACCTGAACGGGTGTATATGCATCGGGAGACGAAACTCCGAATCCGTCCTGAGAATACGTGTATGTTCCGTATGAAGATGCGGCAACCGCGGGAACCACGCCGAGCAGCATCATAAAACATAACGTCAGGGCGGCTATTTTTCTTAATTTATTCTTCATATCAACCTACCCTTTCGTTTAGTCTTTCATACCCGAGGATCCCATCGTCTCGATAATGTTACTCTGTGTAACAACGAACACGAGAATAGGAACCATCATACTGATAACCGTTGCCGCTGCCGATGCACCCTGACGGGAGATACCGTCGGAAACCATCTGGCTAACTGCATAGTTAAACGATTTGAGCTGTTCGCTCTGAATGTATATCGAAGCACCGGAGTTCCAGAGGTCTTTAAAGCTGTAAACGATAAGCGTCAGCCAAGCGGGCTTAACCATGGGCATTGCAATAACCCAGAAGGTCTTCCACTCGGTCGCACCGTCGATACGCGAGGACTCGAGAACTGCGTTGTTTACGTTCGTTTCCATAAACTGCTTCATCAAGTAAAGTCCGAGTGACGTACACCACGCGGGAACTATTCTTGCCAGATACGTGTCGATCCAGCCAAGTGTCGACAAAGTAATAAAGTTTGCGATTGCCGATACCGTACTGTGGAACATCAACGATGCAACGATTATGTTGAATATCGTCTTTCTTCCCGGGAACTTGATCTTCGCCAATGCGTATGCACACATCGAGGAGAGGAGCAAGTTACCAAACGTACCTGCTACGGAAATAAACACCGTATTGAATATGTATCTTGAGAAGGGTACCCACGATTCGTTCATCAAGTTAAACAAGTCGTTGAAGTTTCTGAACGTGGGGCTGATTACGTAAAATCTGGGGGGGAACATCCAAAGCTCGTCAAGAGGCTTAAGAGACTGGATAACCGTATAGTACATAGGGATAAACAGGAACGATCCCATAAGTATCAAGAAAAGTGTAATTCCAAAGTCACCGCTATATGAACGGTTCAACACAACGCGGTGCTTTCTTGTTCTTAATTTCTTAGCCATATCAGTTACCTACCTTTGACAAGAGCTTCTTGATCATAGCATTCGCTCCGTACATTACAACGAACAACAGCGTCGCAATAGCGGAAGCGTATCCTACTTCCCAACGAATTGAGCCGTAGTCATCCAAATGGTGCATGATCGTGTGCGCTGAATAGTCAACAGACGGGAAGCCCGCAAGAGACGTAACGACTGCGCCGAAACCGAATGCCTGAGTAATAGACATAACGGCACCGAACATCAACTGAGGTTTCATAGTAGGCAACGTAATGTACCAGAGTTCCTGCCAACGGTTCTTGATACCGTCAACGGCACCTGCTTCGTACAACGAATGGTCAACGCCCTGGAAACCTGCGATAAACGACAGGAACGCCGTACCGAGCGAAGTCCACAACGCAACGACGATACAGATCGGCATTACGTACTGAGCATCCTGCAACCACTGAATAGGCATCGAAATAAATCCTAAGTCTATCAGTATTGCGTTTGCATAACCGTACGAGTCACTCGAGAACACGATCGTCCACATGAGGTACGCACCGCCCGAAATCGAGGGTGAGTAGAAGATCAACGTAACGATCGCTCTGATCTTCGGGGGCAATTCGTTTATAAACCAAGCGCATATAAACGAAATAATGTATGAACCAGGTCCAACGATGGCTGCAAATATCATCGTATTCTTGATCGCGATCAAGAAGATATCGTCATCGAGGAAAAGGTTTATGTAGTTCTTCATGTATACAATGTTGGGCGTCTGGATCATGTTAAAGTCAGTAAAACTAAACACCATCGATACCACAACAGGTAATACCGTAAATATGAAAAAGAGAATAACGAAGGGCGCGATCATAACGTACGCAACTTTATTACGTTTTATCTCTTTCCATGTCCACTGCGCTTTTGTCATTTCAGTACGCTTTTTAGCTTTTTTAACTGCAGTGTTTGCGGACATGTTTAATCAACTCCTTTTTTTGAATGTACATAATATATAATATAATGATAGTTTTTCTTTTCGGGGGAGGCTTTTTCCTCCCCGAAAAGACGGTTTGGATTCTGCTTAGTCTTTACTTTCTACGAATTGATTTGTACTCAATTCTCCGATATCGTACGCTTCGAATCCAAATTCTTCGCGTTTTCTCGATATTTCTTTATTTATACTTACGATATAATCGAGCATCGCATCACTGGCATTTACACCGTCATTATATACATCCATAAATGCGAAGTCTATGTAACGGGTTATAATATAGCCGCCGGGATATTCCGTAATACCTGCGGAATGTTCAAGCTGATAGCTGATATTCTCGTATTCGCGCTGAGTCCAAGGAAGTTCAACGAGAGCGTCGAGGTTACCCGTAGCGTTCTTGGAAGACTGACCAACTACCGCAACAAGCTCGTTGGAGTAATTCTTCTGTGTTTCAGCTTCTGTGAACCACTGCAAGAACTTCCATGCCTGTTCCTTGTTTTCGGTAGCGCCTCTCATAAGGCAAACAGCTTCAACTGTTACTACCGCGCTGTTATTGATCTTTGTCTCGCCGTTTTCGTCAACGTATTCGAATCCGGGAAGGGGAGCAAATTCCCACATACCGTCAATTTCGGGAGCGAATACTGTGAGCTGGTTGTAAAGCGAAATGTAATCCTGAATAAGAATGGGCATTTCACCTGTTCTGAAACGGTTAGCCGCTTCATAAGTCAAGGGGAATCTGTATTCCTGGAAGAGGTCGGTGAGTTCCGTAAATGCGTCAAGTGCAATATTCGAATCGAGGTTGATTCTCTTACCGCCATCGGCATACATCTCTCCACCCTTCTGATAAAGGAAGAGTTTTGTTCCCGCCGTCTTGGAGGGGAAGCCGATCGTCATCTTTGCGTTCTGGAGTACGGGAATGATTCTCTTCAGGTCATCCCAAGTCTTGGGCGCCTCAACGCCGAGGTCGTAGAGAATGTCCGTTCTGTAGAACATCATAAGGAACGTTACCGTATTGGGAAGGCCGTATGTTTCTTCCACACCTTCATTGTTCACGAGTCTGAGCGTGTTCATTGCGGAATCGGGGAAGTGTTTTACCGCCTCGTCAAATCCTTCCATATCATTTAAAGGAAGGACCGCGTCTCTGATCGCGTAGTTTACGCAGTCAGCAGAAGCAAGGAATGCAACGTCGGGACCGATTCCCGCAAGCGTTGACTGAAGTATACCACCGGATACAAGCTTGATCTCAACACCGAATCCGGGATTCGTTGACATAAATCCACTGTCGACCAACTGACGAAGTATCTTCGATTTTTCACGGCCGATAGTCGTCCAAACCTCAACCTTGTTATTGGGGTCAACCTTTTCTTTCGAGCCCATAGACGAGTAGTCTGTGAAGAAGCTCATAAAGAACGCCTGGATCTCAAACCACAAGGATTCAAAGAAGTTCGAATTGGCTTCGGGAAGCTTCGTTCCTGCCTTCTGGAACGTGAGGTAGTCTATTTCAAGAGGCTGTGTTCTGGAATCGAGCAACCAAGTTCCGAGCGTACCGATGTACGTCTTGAGGTTTATAAGGTTCTTTGCTATTTCGTCTTCATCGCTTACCATTCTGTCAAGCAATACGACGACCTTGTTAAGAGTTGCAACATGAGAACCTGTCTGACCGGTCATCTTTTCAAGTTCCTTGCCGATCGCATCAAGCTCTTTTGCAGCATACTTAAGAGCATCGATCGCATCCGGCACAGTTCTTGCAAAGTCGTAGTCACGGTCCTGGTCAGGCGACGAACCTGTAATCTTCAATATCTTAATATATGCTTCGTTCATCTTGGTCAAGCAAGTATTCGCACGTTCAAGGACACCGCTCATCGTACCGAGCACTACCTCAAATCTGATCTCATAAGTCTTGCCTGCTTCAAAATAGAACTTGAACGGTTTTACTTTACCATTTCCGTCTTTCATACCAACAACACTGTGCTGCCATGAATCAGAATAGAGGAACTCAACGTTCTTCGCTTCTTCGAAGGGAATCTCTCCGTTTATGTAGATACTTCTGGATACATACATACCCTCGAGCTCGGACTGCTTAAATCTCATAGCGAGTTCGTAAAGTCCCGATTCTTCAAAGGTTACATTATATTGAATCCACTGTCCTACGTTTTCCCACTTGTCACTGCCTATTGTGTTAAGTCTTGTTTTCGAGGGATCCTGGGGATATGTTATGGAAGAAGACCTATCGTTCAAAGGATAGATCGTCTGGTCGGACGTATAGTCGGGTTTCTCAGCTTCAATTCTCATTGCAGCCTTATCGCTTACGTCTTTATAACCATTCTTCTTATATTCTTTTTCAACGTCCGCATACTTGGGAAGCGTTCTTGCAGGTTCGAAAGTCATATCTGCAAACACAACGGGTTCTCTGACTGCCGAGAATCCGATAACGTGTTCACCCTCAGTCAAATAGATCAACAAAGGATCAACTTCAAAACCGGTAGAGTCCATAAAAGTATACGTATTCCAGCCGAACACCTGTTTCTTCGCAGGACGAATATCATTTCCTACATAGTCGGTGTCAAAGTTGCCGTCTTCAAGAAGCACGTCAACGTACATTCTGGGAAGAGTGAGGTATCTTGCTTCGGAAAAAGGAATAGCGCCGTCTACACGAAGCATACGCTCAATAGCAACCTCTTTACCGCCCGCGTTCTCCTCGCCGAACATATCACCAACGGTGTGATATTCGATCTTAAAGGTATAGAAGCCGCTCTTGGGAACGTTGATCTTGAATTCTGCAAGACCTTCGCCCGAAAGATAAACAGCTGTTTTATCTCTTCCGAGAAGTGCTTTTACCTCTTCGGCATCAAGAACGCAAGTCTCTTTAGTGGGTTCGAAACGTCCCGTAGGTTCTTCTTCCTTCTCTTCTTCTTTTACTTCCTCGTCAGCCTTAGCGTCGGTATCCTCTGCAGGAGTATCAACTGCGGGCTCGTCTGCTACGGGAGCGTCAACTGCGGGCGTGTCGCCAACATTTGCGTCCGGAGCATCCCCGGGCTGAGCATCGGGTGTATTCACAACCGATTCGTCAGGTTTTTCGACAGGCTCATCTGCCGTCTGCACACCTTCGTTTTCAGTCGCTTCGGTATTTTCTGCAGCGGCATCGTCAGCAGGAGTCTCAACTTCCGCTTCGGGCTGATCGGCGATCTCTTCCTTATCCGCCTCATCAGTCTTTTCCTCCGCCTTTGCAGGATCAATGTAAGCTTCACCGAGGTTTACTACAAACTTCTCGGGATTGCTCTCCACATTCTCAAACGATGCAATGTACTCTTTGTAACTGATGGTCTCAAACAGTTCCTTCAGATCGTCCAAAGAGGTGGTGGGCTTATCTGTTCCCGCTGCAGTAGCAGTATTCGCCGCGAACACAGTCGACGACGATCCAAGCAACAGCAAAACGGTCAGTAATCCACACAAGAGCCTTTTTGACATGGATTGTTTCATGGTCTTTCCTCCCATAATGATTTGATAACTTAACACAACTATATTAAAGCAGGGAGCCGTATAAACAGCGCAAAAGCACTACTCCGCCCGTCCCCGACGTGCGTAGTACTGCGTTATACCCTTTATAATCCGGCTGAAATAAGCCGAATTTGCCGTAATTAGTGCGAATAAATAATACCACACAACCCCAAAAAAGTCAATAGAAGTCTCCCCGTGTTTTCCTATTATATATAGCTCATTTTTTCAAAAAACCAAAAAGCACAAAAACGACGGTTTTTTGGGCATTTTTCGCACATTCTATGACTTTCGTTCCTCGGGTAAATGTCGTTTACTTAAGACTTTTTTTGTTGCGTTTTTTGCTTGTTATTTCGTTGTTTTTTTAACAATATTCGACCTCTTTTTTATGCACAGTAAATATAATTTACTATAGTTTTTTGATATGTACGTATAAAAACACACTGCCTTTTTGTGCAACTTGCACCTATATTTGCCGTTTTTTTCTACATTTGTGCATTGTGCACAAACAGAAATTTTCACCACACTTTTTAACTTGTTTGATAATTTTCTGTAAATATTTTGTAAACTATTCAAGAAAAAACCTAAACCGGCACACAACATCTTATTTTTTGCCATTCTCTTGTTTTTTTACGTCCTCTGTGATATAATAAAGGATGTTCGAAAAAACAACGCATGAACACAATTTTCAGACACACGATGAGAGGGATATACGATGACACCCCAAAAGAAAGCCGTAACCGTAAACGATATATCGGGAGTCGGAAGATGCTCCGTAACGGTCGCATGCCCCATACTTTCGGCAGCGGGAATCGAGACATCCGTTTTGCCGACGGCTCTTTTGTCGACCCACACGGGCGGTTTTGACAGCTATACATTTTTGGATCTGACCGACGAGATGAAAAAGATATACGAACACTGGCATTCCTTAGGTCTTTCCTTCGATACTATATATAGCGGGTACCTCGGCTCTGTCGAGCAGATCAACACTGTAAACTGCTTTATTGACGCATTTAAAACCGACGATACTTTTATAATGGTAGACCCCGTTATGGGCGATGCAGGCAGGTTTTACGCCGGTTTTTCTCCCGAGTACATTGATGGAATGAGGAAGCTGTGCGGCAGAGCAGACTTGATCGTTCCGAATATTACCGAGGCACTTTTTTTACTTGGCAAGGAGTACACGGACGGGCCATACACCGAAGACTACATAAAAGGTCTTATGACCGAAATTTGCGAAACAGGCTGCAAAAAAGCCGTTCTTACGGGTGTACATTTCGACAATAAGCAACTTGGTGCCGCATCTTACGACAAAGAAACGGGAGAGTTCGGCATATATCTCGCTCCCCGAATTGAAGGGTTTTATCACGGAACGGGAGACGTTTTCGCATCGGCTTTGCTTGCCGGGCTGATGAACGGAAAGACCACCGCAGAGGCAACCGAAATTGCGGTTGATTTCACCGAAAACTCTATTATTCGCACCAAAAACTCAGGAAGAGATACCCGTTACGGCGTAAACTTCGAGCAAGGCATCCCCGAACTTGTAAAAAAACTGGGATTGATTTAAAAACAATGATCATAACCGCACAAAGCCCCCTTTTTATAGGGGGCTTTGTCTTAAATTTTTATATTAAAAAAGCATCATTAAAACGAGTATAAGAAGCATATCGTCCTCAGAACCCGCATTCAGCATCAGTATTATCAGCGCGCATATCAGCAAGTCCTCGGGAAGATAGGCAGAGCTTTTCAGATCATCTATGATCTTTTGTATTCCCTGCTCTCTCGGGCGGTTTTGGGCTTTTTTCTGCGTATTTTTCGGGCATTCGAACCGGTCGTACGACGGGTCGTTTGCCGCCAACCGTTCGATCCCCTCGGCAAGAAGATCTTTCTTTTCGATATCGTAAAGCATTCCGCGATAATTGGGCGGCGCAGATGGAATATTTAACGGGCAGTATTCTTCCCTTTTTTCTCCCTGCTCAACAACGGATCTCTTATCGCGTCTTTTGCTCGCATTTCGACTGTACATCAAATATTACTCCGTTTCGTTAATCATATTAATGACCGAAGTATCCCGGTCTTTTCGCTCAGTTGAACAAGCTTCAATATTTTTATGATCCCATCGATCTTCGAGCACTTTTCTTCACCCACAAACGGGCGAAGTGCGATAAGAAGCCGAATAAGATTTTCAGCGTCGTCGCCTTTATTCCTCATTTTTTTATCAATTGAAGGATTAAACGTCGACATTTCTCCGCTCCCGCCGCGTTTTTCATCATATTCGTTTTCGTATTTACCTTCAAATTTTTCTTCGTATTTGTTTTCAAGTCTGTCTTCCCGTTTCAGTCCGCGGGCATCACTCTTTTCCCCGTCTTTGCTCATAAGACTGTTTGCAACGCCCATAAGATTTTTCATCATCTCGGGGTTTTCTGTCAGTTTGCTGATTATATCCCCAATATCCGAAGAACCGTTCATAAAAACACACCTTTTTTCGTGTAATAGTCTCAAATGATTATATGTTCATTTGACGTTTTATATTTCTGACGGTGTCGTCATCGAGCATAGAAAGTGCTTTTTGGAGCTCTTTGTCGGACATTCCTCCGAGGTTTTTTCTCAGTTTCGACATATCGGAAACGGCTCTTTCCGCTCTGCCCTCGCTGACACCCGCGCAAAGTGCTATCGACTTTACTATGTTTTTTAGTTCATCGTCACTCAAAGAACCGAGTTTATCCATTATTTGATTTTTGTTGATATCCATAACGATCTCCTTTTATAAAAAATAGATTTGGTCAAGCTTAAAGCTTGGTTGAGAATTATTGTATTTTTCATACACAGTATATGAAAAATACTCCTCGACGTTACACAGTTCAGGAAGGTAAAATAACATGAAGATCCTCATTTTTTCCGACAGCCACGGAAACAATTCAAATATAATTAAAGCTTGCAAGCTACACCGCGACGCTTCGTATATACTCCATCTCGGAGACGGTAAAGCCGATATAGAGCCAATAAAAGACAGCCTGCCGAAATGCTTTTCCGTGAAGGGCAACTACGAGGATTCGTTTTCTTTTCTGCTCGGCAAAGGCTCGGAAAATAATGACGTTTTGCTGCTTGTCGAAATTGACGGATTAAGAATTTTTATGTGCCACGGCCATAGACAAAGGGTTAATTACGGAATGCAAAATCTGATATATTCCGCCCTTGAAAATGACGCAGACATTGCCCTTTTCGGACACACTCATTCAAAATATAACAAGTACATTTCGGGCGAACATACAGCCGTTTGCCGAGAAAAAGGGCTTTATATATTTAATCCCGGCAGCATCAGCCGCCCGCGCGACAGTATTTACCCTTCATACGGCATACTCGAAACGGGCGACACAAATAATAAAGGAATATTGCTCTCCCACGGGCATATAAAGTGATATTATGAGATACTCCCCACCCGTAAACAAACTACAGATATCGGTCGTAATAATTCTATTGACCGCGTTGTCTATAGCCTCGGCAGTTTTTTCGGCATTGACCGAAAGCTATGCTTCATCGGCTTTGCAGGCATTGTTTTTCGTGATACTCACACTTGAATTACTGCTTGTTGCACGTTTTTTGACAGCAAGACATATCTACGTTATTGACGATTTTGAGTTTTTTATTATTAGGGAAAGATTTAACGAACAGACAGTCGTTTGCCGCATCCCCTACGACTGCGTCGTTGACATAAAGCAAGGAAAAGAAGGAAAAAACGCAGCCAAAGACTGCCCCCGATGCAACTACTGTCAATCGATGTTTGTGAGAAACGGATGTTACGTTTTTTTCGAGCTGGGTAACGGAGATGAATGCGTTTTGATCGAACCCGTTCCCTATTTTGCGAAAGCACTTGAAAAACGTGTAAAAAATGATATAATTCTTAATTGACGAATCAACCAAACAAAAAACACGAAAGGCAGATAAAATATATATGAAAGCACTTTTCAGGCTTTTTATAAAAAACGCCGATGACACAAAAGACCCCGCAGTCAGAAATGCATACGGCAAATTTACCGGCATTTTCGGGATCATAACGAATACGCTTTTGTTTTCGGTAAAAGTTATTCTCGGTATGATCACAGGCTCGATCTCAATAACGGCAGACGCGATGAACAACCTCTGCGATGCGGGCTCATCGTTTATAACCATGTTCGGCTTCAAGATAGCGGGAAAGCCCGCCGATGCAAAACACCCCTACGGCCACGCAAGAATGGAATATATTTCGGGGCTGATCGTCTCGTCGCTCATCACAGCGATCGGATTCGATCTGCTGATCGGATCGATAGAAAAGATCATTATGCCATCCGAAACAAAATATTCGGCAGTGAGCGTTATTATCCTTTCTTCAACGGTCATTGTTAAGCTCTTCCAGGGATTTGTATACCGTTCAGCCGGCAAGAAGATCAACTCGACCTCGCTTATAGCCTCGTCATCCGACAGCATAAACGACGTTATTTCAACGACCGTCGTCGTGATCGGATCAATAATCGGACTGACCACCGACATAATGCTCGACGGCTGGCTCGGCTGTGCCGTTGCATTGTTCGTAATCTATTCCGGAATTAAGCTTATTATCGAGACTTCCGACCCTTTGCTCGGTGCCGCACCCGATGAACAGCTGGTTCAAAAACTGTCTGAAAAGATACTCAGCTATGACGGTGTCATAGGCATACACGACCTTGTCGTACACAACTACGGCTTCGGCAGATGCTTTGCATCGGTTCACGCCGAGGTGCCCGCAAGTTTAAACGTTATGATAAGCCACGACACGATAGATAACATTGAATTTGACGTACTTGAAACGATGAATATTCATCTCGTTATCCACCTCGACCCCGTAGAAACGGATAATCCGAGGATCAACGAGCTTAAAAATGCAGTACAGCAGATATTGAAAAACAAGGACCCGAAGATCACGATGCACGATTTCCGCGTTGTGTTCGGTGAAACGCACACCAATCTTATTTTTGACGTTGATCTTCCTTTTGAGTATGAGACGGAGGACGATTTCTTCTGCAGCGAGATAACTAAAGAGATCAGAAAGATCAACCCGTCGTACAACACGGTCATTACCGTGGACAGAAATTACATGAACACGAGAAAAAAGAATTAAAGCGTTGTTTTTAAAGCCCGCAGCTATTTGCGGGCTTTTTTTGAACACAACAGAGAGCGTGCATGTGCGGAACACTACTCTAAAATAATACAGTTCGATTAAAAGTTTTGGCTGGAGTCAAGAGGGCGCTTTTGCAAAAGCGCGTCTCTTGTGGGGTTCGGGGGAAAGCCCTGACTGTTTGTACTCTTTTAAAAAAACGCGGCAGCGTTTTTGTTTTTTCTTATTTATTTCTTTTTTATT
>JAZNOI010000006.1:0-25564 GCA_045580755.1 Eubacteriales bacterium
GCGATCTTTTCCGCCAGGCCAAGGATTTCCTGTGCTCTCATAATAATAGTTTTTACCACATTTGTTACATGTTACGACAGAACCTTTTTTCATAGTGTGCACCTCATTTTATAATAAATTTTAGGGGTAAAAAGCCGCAAAACATCCCTGCTTTGCGGCTTTCGTATGCGGACGAATCCGCAATTTTGGTCGGAGTGACAGGGTTCGAACCTGCGGCCTCAACATCCCAAATGTCGCGCGCTCCCAACTGCGCCACACCCCGATTTTTATTCGATTTTTAATTGTTTTTGCGTGGAAGTGGGACAAACTGTGGTCAAAACGATTTTTACACTTTTTTGAGATTTCGCAAAGTGCCGAAAGTCCGCATAAATAAAGGCTTTTTCGCACTTTTGCTTTTTAAGAATGGCGAAGCTTGTTCACGCTACCAATTGTGCCACACATCGTATTTGTTCAAAAATAAGTCATTGACACATTTGCCTATGTATTATAACAAACTTTTCTGTGCGTGTCAAGTCATATTGTCGGTGTACTCAGGGTACTTTTTCGCGTGAACTTTGGTAATACCTATTGCAAAAACAGTGAATATAAGATAAAATATTCCTATCGTTTAATACATCTGTACTAAAAAGAGGTGCAAAATGGAGAAAAAACGTGCGAATTTCTTTTACCGCATGCTTTGCGGTGCTTTTCTCGGAATAAGTGTTATCGCTCCCGGAATAAGCGGAAGCATCATGGCTGTAATGATGGGCATCTACGATGAGCTCATCACCATAATTTCAAATCCGTTCAAAAACTTCAAAAAAAACGTCCTCTACATGCTTCCTATGGTCATTGGTGCCGCCGCAAGTATAGTAGGTCTTATAAAAGTCCTAAAAATGCTCTTTGAATACTATCCCGTTCCCGCATTCTTGCTGTTTATAAGCTTAATTGCAGGCAGTATTCCCACGGTATTCGAAGAGGCTCAAAAAGATAAAATCAAGCCTAAATACTTCATCGGCGTCATTCTCGCCTTTGCGTTCGCCCTCACGATCGGTCTCTTGGCAAAAACCGAGACCCAAATCGGAATCAACGTAACCGACGTTACGAGCTTGGCGATGCGTGTCTATCTCCCCGTTTGCGGTGCATTATCGGGTATGATGAGTATGATTCCCGGCATGAGCGTATCTATGTTGCTAATGATGTTCAGCGTATATACGCCGCTGCTTGATCTTGCCGATGCGACACTCGATCTTGACAAATTCTTTACGGGCGAGTGGTTTACAAACGTTATAATCGTTGCAACAGTTGTCATAGCCTTCTTGGTTGGCATGGTATTGTTTTCGAATATAACAAAGCGATTTTTTGAAAAGCACAGAACTTTGGCGTTTCTCATGGTACTCGGGTTTATGTCGGGCTCGATAATAAGCATATTCCCGGCACTACCGAGCGGATTGCTTGAGTGGGTTTTGAGCATTATGGCGATAGCAATCGGACTGTCGATATCATATCTGTTCAAAGTGCTCGGTAAAAAATTTAACGTAGAAGAATAGTACATTTTCAATAAAACATAAGTATTGACAAAAAAATAGATTTATGTTATAATCATCGGGTGCTGAAAAAACGGCACCCGAAAACATTTGCAGGCATATCGAAGTGGGGACGTTTGCGAGCGCTGCCGGTGGCAGATGAAGCGAGCAATAAGGAGTGGCAGCGGTCGAAATTTTGCGAAGCGGAAGCGAGAAAAAATTTCGGGAACCGCAACAGGACATAACGAGGCGGTCCGCACACATACGGCAATATAAATAACAACTAAATATTATATACGCAGGCATATCGAAGTGGTCATAACGAGGCGGTCTTGAAAACCGTTTGGGAGCAATCCCACGGGGGTTCGAATCCCTCTGCCTGCGCCAAAAAAGAAAAGTCGCATAAAGCGGCTTTTCTTTTTTGTTATAAATTCAAGTATTATTACAGTTTTTTTACAAACAAAGCGCGTATTGCGTTAAGGACGGCAAGTATCATCACACCGACGTCCGCGAAAATGGCGATCCACATATTTGCTGCCCCAAAAGCAACGAGAACAAGGGAGAGTATTTTCACGGTAATTGCAAAAACGATGTTTTGGTGCACGATACTTAGGCATTTGCGGGAGATCTTAATAGCTTTTGATATTTTCAGCGGATCGTCATCCATTAACACAATGTCGGAAGCTTCGATAGCTGCGTCCGAACCCATAGCCCCCATAGCGATCCCGATATCCGCGCGGGACAGCACGGGCGCATCGTTTATACCGTCGCCGACAAACACGAGTTTTGCTTTTTTGGGTTTAGAAGAGAGTATCTCCTCAACTTTTGCAACTTTATCACCCGGCAAAAGCTCGCTGTAAACATCGTCGATCCCGAGCGAAGAAGCGGTTTGCTCAGCAACCGCTTTTGCATCTCCGGACAGCATAACGGTCTTATGAATTCCCGCCTTTTTAAGCTCGTTGACCGCTTTGGCAGAAGTAGGCTTAATTACATCAGAAATAACAATATGTCCGGCATACTCGCCGTCAATGGCAATATGAATGATCGTTCCTATATGGTGGCAGTCGAAATACTTTATGCCGATTCGGTTCATCAGTTTATCATTGCCGACGGCGACCAAATGACCGTCGACCTTGGCACAAACGCCGTTACCGCTTATCTCTTCGATTTCACTGACCCGGCTTCTGTCAAGCTCCGATCCGTAAGCACGTTGCAAGCTTTGTGCAATGGGGTGAGATGAAGCGATTTCGGCAAGGGCTGCGTATTCGATCAGCTTTTTTTCCGACAGCTTGTTGTGGTGAACGGCGTTTACTTCAAACACGCCGCGAGTCAGCGTTCCGGTTTTATCAAACACTACGTAACGGCTTTGAGAGAGAGCTTCCAGGTAATTTGAGCCCTTGACAAGTATTCCTTCCTTGCTTGCCCCACCGATGCCTGCAAAGAAACTGAGCGGAATGCTGATAACCAAAGCGCACGGACAGCTTGCAACGAGGAAGGTGAGAGCCCTATACAACCACACGCTCCAATTGGCGGGACTTCCCGTGATAAGCATACTGAAAAGCGGCGGAACGGTCGCCAACGCCAATGCACTGTAACAAACGGCGGGTGTGTATATTTTTGCGAATCTTGATATAAAGTTTTCCGACTTTGATTTTCGGGATCCTGCATTTTCCACGAGGTCGAGTATTTTTGATACCGTCGACTCGCCGAATTCTTTTGTTGTGCGTATCTTCAACATACCCGACATATTGATACAGCCGCTCACGACCTCATCGTTTATCTTCACGTCGCGGGGAAGGCTTTCGCCTGTAAGGGCACTTGTATTCAAAGAAGACTGACCTTCGATAACAACGCCGTCGATCGGTATTCTTTCGCCCGGTTGGACCGTGATCACGCTTCCGATCTCAACCTCGTCGGGATCAACCTGTATCAGTCTACCGTCTTTTTCAATGTTTGCATAGTCGGGGCGAATGTCCATCAGTTCGCTTATGTTTCTGCGGCTTTTTCCGACGGCATAGCTTTGGAACAGCTCGCCTACCTGGTAGAACAGCATAACTGCAATTGCCTCCACGTAATCTCCGCTGTCGACTATTCCTATTATCATAGCACCGACGGTTGCAACCGCCATAAGAAAGTTTTCGTCAAACACTTGGCGGTTCAAAATGCCTTTTCCTGCTTTAAGCAAAATGTCATAGCCTATAACAAGATACGGTATTAAGTATAGAAAAAAGCGGGGAAGTCCGTCTATCGCCAAAAAGCTAAATACGATCATCAACGCGGAAGCTGAGATTATTCTTATAAGCATCTTTTTTTGCTTTTTTGTCATAGAATGTTCCTTTCAAAGAAAACGGCATCCGCATCCTGTGTCGATCAGGATTCAGAATGCCGTATCCGAGTTTATGTAGTTTATAAATAGATCTCGCAGTCGTCCTCGACCTTTTTGCAGTTTTTGAGAACCGCTTTCATAACCGATTGAGCATCGGCATTTTCTTCAAATTCTACTATCATTTTTTGTGTCATAAAGTTTACGATCGCATCTTTGACGCCGGGAGTCTTCTTTGCGGCATCCTCCATTTTCAGTGCGCAATTGGCACAGTCAACTTCGATTTTATAGTTTTTCTTCATAATATGACACTCCTTTTGGTTTTCAATTAAACGTTTGTTTAATCGTTGTTTACAGTATATTACACGATTAAACAAATGTCAACTTGTTCGGATAAATGACTTCTTATAGGGATATTCTTTTGTCTAAATGGATTATTTTTTGCTTTCGTATTGTGTTTTTGAATTTTAAATAGTATAATAAAAACGTATTTGGAGGGAGTGTTATGGAGTACAATCGATTACCGCACGATCACGGACAGTTATCGGGAGAATTAAGGCTTGAAATGCCGAAAACGGATACATTTGAAACGGTTTCCGATCTTATGAAGATGATGAGCGACGGAAAGAGAATACAGATATTTTGGCTTTTGTGTCATTGTGAAGAATGCGTTATCAATATATCGGCGCTGTTGGATTCGAGCAGCCCCGTTGTATCACATCATTTAAAGCTTTTAAAAACCGCCGGGCTCATTACAAGCCGACGTGAAGGTAAAGAGGTATATTATACGGCTGCAAAGACTACCAGGGCCCAAGTACTCCACGAGATGATAGAGCAGATCGTGGAAGTGGCGTGCCCGTCAGACGACGCGTTTGCCGAATCGCATACGCATGCCGAAGATTCCTTAATTCAAACGGTAAATGAAGTGCACGAGTTTTTAATAAACGATCTGACGAAGCGATATACGATAGAAGAGTTGTCGGCAAAATATCACGTCAATCAGACGACGCTTAAAACCACATTCAAAACGGTTTTTGGGCAGTCGATCGGCGGATATATGAAAGAATACCGAATCAAGCGGGCAAAGGAGCTGCTTTGTCACAGCGATGCTTCGATTGCCGAAATCGCTTTTGCTGTCGGTTATGAGAATCAAAGCAAGTTCACCGTTGCTTTCAGAGACGTTACCGGCATTCTTCCGCGCGACTATCGAAAAGTTCATACGAAAGAATAAGGCATAACGTTTGGCAATAGTTAAGGTCGACATATGTCGTTATTGACATAGCCCTAATATTGTGGTAAAATAGAGTAACAAATTTGAGACAAGGAGAGGAATAATATGTATTGTAACAATTGTGGTGCACCTAACGATAACGGCACACGTTTTTGTTCAAGCTGCGGAGCACCTCTCGAGGCGCCTAAATACCAGCAGCAGTATCAGCAACCGTACCAGCAACCGATGTATTATCAGCCTGCTAAAGCTCAACAGCCGGCACAGAATTTTGCTATTGCGTCGTTGGTTTTAGGTATTGTGTCGCTTATTATGTTTGCTATTATTGCGGGTCCCTTGGGAATTATATTCGGAGCAATTGCAAAGAACAAGGGAAATACGAGTCCTATGGCTACGGCAGGTATTATATGCGGAATAATCGGTGTTGTAAGCTGGTTTTTCATAATGGTGTTTATGTCAGAGTTTATGTTTGCATTCTTTTAATAAAAAAGGGATACAGAAAAACGTATCCCTTTTTTTATTACCGAACGGACTAATAAAATAATATATTACGATTAGAAGTTTTGGCTGGAGTCAAGAGGGCGCTTTTACAAAAGCGCGTCTCTTGTGGGGTTCGGGGCGAAGCCCTGACTGTTTGTACTCTTTTAAAAAACGCGGCAGCGTTTTTGTTTTTTATAAGCGGACCGCCTTTTGACGTTGCCCCTACAAGTGTAGCCTTTTCGTCAACCTACGGTTTCAACCGTATCCTGCCGGAGAGGGTTCAGCTCAGTCTTTTTTTCTGCATAAGAAAAGTTCCCACAAACCGTTTGGTTGGTCTGTGGGATTTGTTTTTATAAAAAATCGGGTGTAAATTCTGCAGATGCAGAGTTTTTTTCTTGGAAAAAACCGTCAAAGCCCATATCAATTGCTTTTTCCAGCACGTAGTTGTATTCAAAAGAGGTTATTTTTCTTGAGAGTTCTTTATACTCTTTTGAAACAAAGTCGGGGGTAAACTGGCTCATAAGGCTGAGCTTTATGTTTTCAACAGGTACTGTTTTCTTTAATTCTTCAAGGATTTTGACCGAGTCGTGTCTGCATCCCGGGAGAACCAGGTGTCTGACTATAACCCCTTTTTTTGCGATTCCGTCGGCAGATTCCTCGTACTTTCCGAGCTGCCTGTACATTTCTTTAATTGCGTTCGAGGCGTTTTCGAAATAGTCGGGGGCTTTCGAATACTTTGCCGCTATTGCGTTGTCAAAATACTTAAAGTCGGGCAAATATACGTCAATATACCCCGAAAGAGTTTTCAGAGTATCGGTTTTTTCATATCCGCTTGTGTTGTAAACGACGGGGATCTTCAGCTTATGCTTAACTTTTTCGAGTGCATACCTGATAGCAGACGAAAAATGGGTAGGCGTGATCAGGTTGATATTATGTGCGCCGTCGTCTTGCAGTTTTAAAAACAGGTCTGCAAGCTCGTCTGACGAATAATCCTTTCCCGAAGAACCTCGGCTGATCTCGCAGTTCTGGCAGTACACGCATTGCAGCGTGCAGCCTGAAAAAAACACGGCTCCGCTTCCTTTTGTGCCGCTGATGGGCGGCTCTTCCCAACGGTGCAACATGGTCTTTGCAACAACGGCGTTCTCTTTGCACTTGCAAAAGCCGATGTTAATGCTTCGGTCAACGTTGCAGTTACGGGGGCATAGATTACAAAATGACATAGCTCAACCCAGCTTTACGATGTTCTTTTCGACCAGCTCGTTGAACCAGGCGGGCAGATCCATATCGGCGTCGAAAATAACGTCGCCCTTGGTCAATGCAAGGCGGCGGAATCTGACCGTGTTGTCGTAAAACGACGCTGTATCGCAGAGGGGAAGAATGCTTTTGAGCTGTTCGGGCATGCTTTCAAATCTTTTTCGCAACGTAGGCTCGTCGATGCCGTGTCCGCCGTTTATAACTCTTTTTTCGACACGTTTGAGTGCGACGTCCACGCTTTCAACGCTCACGAAATAGAGTCTGATTATAAAACCTTTTTCTTTTGCTTTTCTGATCTGTTTCAGTATCACGTTTCCGGGGAGGGTGGTTTCCTGGTGGAAGGTGATCTCGTTTGAGATATATTGATTTAGGAGGGACATAGCCGTCCTGCTCGCTTTGAGCTGCAGTATTTTGTCCATCCAGTTTCCGCGCATTGAAACGATCTCGTCGATGTTTATGCGTTCACCGAGGTCGTCCGAGCTTTTCAAAATATGATAAAGGGACGTTTTTCCTACGCCGTTCGGTCCGGCAATGATCGTATATACTTTCATACCAGCTGTTCTCCTACGACTCTTTCTTGCGCTATCTGCAGCTTGAGATTCAGAAGCGAGCGGAAAAAAGCTTTTTCTTCGTGAGACGTGGCTTCAAGCAGGGATTCTTCGAGCTCGCGGAAGGTGCTTTTTTCGAATTTTGTGTACAGCTCGCGGATGTTGTTATATTCTTTTGACATATAATATCCCTTTTTCCTTTCGTTTGTATATATGACTGATTCAAATGATAGTGCCGCCGAACGCTATCATGTCGCCAAGATAAAATACTGCGCTCTGTCCGGGGGTAATAGCCCTTGCCGATTCAAAAAGACGCGCCTTGACCGTTCCGTTTTGCAAAATAACGGCTGTTTTCATGGGCTTTGCGGCATATCTGATCTTCACGTCAAAAACGTATTCCTTGTTTTCTTCGAGTTCAATCAGCTGATAGTTCAGAGAAGAAACGTAAAACTCGTCTCCCTTGACCTCACTCTGTTTTTCGACCGTAACGGTATTGTTTAAGGGGTCGATCTTCGTAATATATGCGGGGGCGCCGAGGCTTATGCCCAGACCCTTTCTCTGACCTATAGTGTAATGTATAATACCTTTATGTCTGCCGATTACTTTTCCGTCAGCATCAATAAAGTTACCTTCGGGGAAGTCTCCCTTTTTTGCTTTTAAATAAGAGGCGTAGTCGTTGTCGGGAATGAAGCATATTTCCTGGCTTTCTTTTGCAGTGGCAAGATATGCAAAGTCTGTTTTTTCGACCTCGCTTCTTATTTCTTCTTTCGTCATTTGCGAGAGGGGAAAAAACAAAGTCGAAAGCTGTTCTTGCGTCAAATACCAGAGCATATAGCTTTGGTCTTTTTTTTCGTCCTTTCCTTTTTTTATGCAGTATCTTCCACGTTGTTCATCGAACACGATGTCAGCGTAGTGGCCCGTCGCCGCTTTGTCAAATCCGTTTTCTTTTGCAAATCTGCACAGCTCGGCGATCTTTACGTATCTGTTGCAAACGGTGCAGGGGTTTGGGGTATGTCCTGCCGAATACTCCGAGATAAAATTGCTTATAACGTGCTTATCGAACGATTCGGTACAGTCGAGCAAGTTGAGCTTTATTCCGAGAATATCGGCTGTTTTTGCCGCTGCTTCAACATCGGTATATTTGTGCATCTTCAGTACGATGCCCTCGACCGAATGACCCTCTTTTTTCAGTTTGTATGCGGTGTAAGTGCTGTCAACACCGCCGCTTAAGCCAACGAGTATTTTCATATTCGTACCTTTTTGTAATAAAAATTATTTTGCGGTATTATTGGTCCTTTTCGGCGTAGTTATCGTTGCAGGTCGGTGATTCGGATGCTTCAACGGCAAGAGTGTCGCAGATCTCGTTGTATTTGTGACCGTTGTGCCCCTTGACCCAAACGTATTCGATCTCGTGTTTTTCGTCAAGGGCAAGCATACGTTCCCAGAGGTCTGTATTCAACGCCTTTTTCTTGTCGCTTTTTATCCAGTTGTTTTTCTTCCAACCGGCAGCCCACCCCTTTGTCATTCCGTCTATGAGATATTTCGAATCGGAATAAAGCGTAACCGAGCACGGCTCGTTAAGTGCCGAAAGGGCGGTTATAGCGGCAGTAAGCTCCATACGGTTGTTTGTCGTGCTGAAAAAACCTTTGCTAAGCTGTTTTTCGATGCCTTTGTAGACCAGTACGATCCCGTACCCGCCGGGTCCGGGGTTGCCTTTGCACGCACCGTCGGTGTATATATCCACGTGTTTTTTCATATTTTATTCTTTACCCATATTAATAATAGCGTTGTAGATCAGATTTTGAAACTGAGAAGCAACTCTGTCCGCAGTTTCTTTTACTTCCTCGTGGGTGAGGGGAGCTTTGTTGAGTCCCGCCGCCATATTTGATATACAGCTCACACCGCACACTCTTGCTCCCATGTGGCGTATCGCCATTGCCTCGACGGCTGTGCTCATTCCGACTGCATCGGCCCCGATAATACGAGCCATATTTATTTCTGCGGGCGTTTCATAAGACGGACCGGTAAACTGAACGTATACGCCTTCTCTCAAAGCGACGTTTTGTTCTTCGGCAGTCTTTTTCAAGATCTCAAGCAGTTGTCTGTCGTATACTTTTGTCATATCGGGGAAGCGAACGCCGAGCTCGTCGATGTTCTGGCCGATAAGAGGTGAGGGAACGAACGAGGTAATATGATCGGTGAGTGCCATAAGCGTTCCCGGAACGAAGGTTGGGTTTATTCCGCCTGCGGCGTTTGTGAGGATCACTTTTTTTGCGCCCAGCATACACATAAGTCTGACCGGCAAAACAACGTCGGTCATCTTATATCCTTCGTAATAGTGTATTCTGCCCTGCATAACGACTACGGGAACGTCTTCCACGTATCCGAACAAAAACCTGCCGACGTGGCCGCTCACCGTTGAAACGGGGAAGCCTTCGATCGAGCTGTACTCAACCGTTTCTTTAATATTTATCAACTCGCCGAATCCGCCGAGCCCTGAGCCGAGAACAAGGGCGATCTCGGGGACAAAGTCGGTCTTTTCTCTTATCTGTTTATAACATTTTAAAAGCTTTTCATACACTTCATTCATTGCTTTTTAGCTCCTTTGTTTTTGAATACTATAAGCTTGCTGAAAATAAAATTGAGTATAAGAACGATCACCGAAACGGAGATCTTTGAAATTATATCGTCGACGTTGAGGAGCTTCGTCATACAGAAGAAAGCACCGCTGTTTATGCCGAGAGTAACGAGACGCAAAGCGGAAAACTCAATAAACTGTTTCAGGAAAATCTTGATCTCAAAAGACTTGTCGTTAAAAACATACACTTTGTTCGTGAAAAATGCGAACACTATGGCTGCCGCCTGAGAAAGGGCGTTTGCTATATTTTCGTCCATAAACTGTTTGAGCAAAAGATATACCAACCAGTCGAACGCAGTTGTCAATACTCCGAAAATGACGTAGACGATCATTTCTTTGTGCTTTTTTGCGAGTTGCTGTATTATTTTAAACATTTATTGTTTTTCGCTTTCTTTTAAGAATGACTTGTATTGGTTATAGGTGTAAAGCAGATTTATCGTTTCGATAAGTGCGTTTGTGGAGATGTTCAAAGGCAGACCGAGCAGTTTTTTGAGCCTGTCTCTTTTTTGCTTGCTGTCATCTTTTCCGGTCAGTCCGTCCTCGAAAAAGTCGAGCTTTGTAACCTTTCTTTCGGTCGGTCTTTCTGATTTTGACTCAAAAGGAATAAATAGATTTCTTATCGTTTCTGCCGACAGTCCCTCGACTCCGAGATACCCCTCTTTTGAAGGCGAGGTCTTTCTTTTTTCTTTTCCGGAAATTTGCGGGGAATATATGTTGATTATCTTATCAGGCGGCAAAAATGACTTCAAGTGGTTTCTTATAACAAGTCCCGCCCCATCGCTGTCCGTAAAGACGATAACGCCTTTTTTTTCGGCTATTTTGCGAATATGATCTTTGGTTTCTTCGGAGTTAAAAAGTGAGAATCCGTCAGTTTTTATTATCGTCGCATCGATGATCGATCCGAGCTTTATAACGTCGTATTTGCCCTCGACTATAACGGGAATATCAATTTTTATCTTGTTCATTTCAGCCTTCCCGTCATCGACAGCTTTATAAGAAGTATCTCAAGAACGTTATAACTGTCGAAGTTTGTTGATTTTATTTTTAAATCCGCTTCATGACAAAGGGAGACGGCTTTTTCGAGTCCCGCCTTGCTTAAGACTTTTGCTCTTTGAATACAGTTTTTTGTTCTGAATTCAGGCATATTCATTTTTGATGCAATATCGGGCAGCATATATCCCGATTCCAACAGCAGTTTTACAGAATAGAGCTCCGTAAAGTTTTTTACGATAGAGCCGAGAATAACGTCGGGCCTTTCTTTGTGGAGCTTCATATCGTTCAGTATCAAAAAAGCTCTTTCGTAATTGCCGTCAAGCAGAGCGTTTAAAAAATCAAACGTGTTGATCTCCACCGAAAAAGACGACACTTTTTGTATATCGATTTCGGTAACCTCGTTTCTTCCGTCCCAAAGAACGTATGCGCACAGTTTTTCTATCTCGTTGCTGAGCATAGCCATATCTCTTGCACTACGGTTAACGAGCTGGTGGCAAACGAATGAAGAAGCGATAACCTTGTTTGCCGCAAAGTGTTTTTGAACCCAGGCGGCAAGGCGGGCAGGCGGTTCTTTTGCAAAATGCACGGGTTTTACCGAAGAGGTGATCTTCTTGAGGAGAGCAGACGGTTTTTTGTCCGTTCCCGCGTCAAACGTGTCGGGCAAAGTATCGATCACGACAACGACGTCGTCGTAGTCGGAAAGCTCGTTTGCGCAGTCTTCAAGAAAATGAAGGTCGTCCTCTTTTACTTTTGACCACTCTATGTTGTATATGTTTATAAAGCGCTTGTCCATATCCATAGACGGCATACAGGCTGTGTCCATAACGGTCCTTAAAACATCGGACAGAGTCAGATTATCTCCGGGAACGTTTATCACGTTTGCTCCGTCGGGAGTACAGCTGTTTTTCGCAAGCTTCATATAATGGTTTTTCAAGTAAAGCTCGTCGCCGTAAAAAATGAATATACCGGAAAGACCGCTTTTTATAAGTTTTCCGAAATCGGTAGGTGTCATACAAAACCTCTTATTCTTTGTATTCCAGAGTGTAAATATTATGTTCTGCCCGAACTCCGTGCATTTCTATTTCGTAGTCGAGAACTATTTTGCCTTTTGCGAAGTTTTGCTCGTCAAAAGAGTTCTGAACGTCGTTTGTGCAAATACAAAAAGAAAAGGGGAGATTGCCTATGCAATAAGAGCAGTTTCGTCTCGGGAATTCGGTGTCGAACATAAGAGATGCGGGGGCCGCTCCCGTTCTTATAAGATTGATCATCGTGGGTCTGTTTTTCTTGAACCGAAGCGTCGATTCAATATCCGACATGCCGAGAGATTCGTTTTCCCTGTACGTTATTTCGACCGTATTGTTTTTGATATTCAGACTGCCTTCGGTCGAAAACTCAATACATTCGTCGTAGTCCTTTTCTTCGTAATCCATTGGCATGCTTACTGCCGACAGCCCGCTTTGTTTGCGTAAAGGGGCTGTGGGGTCGGTCAGCTCTTTTATAAGTGAGCGAATATTTATTTTTACCTTTTTTGTAATTACGTTTTCTTCTTTCATATCAACGTCCCGATAGCTATACTATCTCAAAACAATAAATATATATAATTAATTATATAGTATCATAAAGCAAAAAAAGTGTCAACCGATAAATTAAGCCTTGCTGAATGTAAACCGCTTTTTTGACGTAAACTATAAAAAAACAAGAGGACAAAAAAATGAGATATATAAAAAGACTGTTTTTGATATCAAAAGTATTTGTGTTTACGGTTCTGGCAACATTTGCTTTCGTGGGGGCTTATTCGGTTTTTACACCCGACAGTGTTGAGGCTCGTGTAAAAGCGGGGGAGAACGGAGAAAGGGTAAAGCTGATACAGGAAAAGCTAAAAGAATACGGGCTTTATGACGGTAAGTGCGACGGGATATACGACGTCGAAACGGCAGATGCCGTTCGAAGATTCCAGGAGCATAACGGGATATTTGCCGACGGAGTATGCGGAAACGAAACGTTGAGAGCTCTTGAACTGCCGATCTATACAAACGGCGAATTCGAGACCGATCTGCTTGCAAAGCTTATTGAGGCTGAAGCCGGGAAGAGTGATCTGCAGACTATGACTGCAGTCGGAGCGGTCGTCGTGAACAGGGTAAAGCATAAAGGTTTTCCCGACTCTGTTTTGCAGGTGATATATTCGGTGGGAGCTTTTGAAAGCGTAAAAGAGGGTAAACTGATCGATATAAAGCCGTCGGAGCTTGCATACAGAGCGGCTGAGGATGCACTTATGGGCTATGATCCGACCGACGGTGCCGTATATATTATGCGTTCAAACACAGAGGGGAAGAACGTAACGTTAAAATGCGGTGATATCTGTTTTGTAAAATAATGAGTACAAAAAAGGACGGAGAAGAATCTCTGTCCTTTTTGCTTTAGGCAGACTTTTTTATACAAGTCTCATATCCGTTTTGCGAGTGATCATGTCTACGTCTTCGATAACGACAGAAACTTCCATGCCGAGAGAGAACTTGCTGTCCCCGCAAGTCAGAGTATAGCTTCTTTCGTCAAAATCGTAATATCCGTCAAGCGACGATATGGGAACGAGCCCTTCGCACGTGTTGTCAAGCTCGACGAAAAATCCGAACGAAGTTACGCTTGTTATAACACCTTTAAAAGTATCGCCGATGTAGTTCATCATATAAACCGATTTGTAGAGATCTTCGATATCTCTTTCCGCCATTTGCGCCTTTATTTCGTTTTCGCTCGAATTTATTGCAGCCTGAGTTGCAAAAGCGGTGTATTTTCCGATGTTGTTTCCGTCGATCTTTCCGTGCAACACTTTTTTGATTATTCTATGCGTTGCAAGGTCGGGATAGCGGCGTATCGGGGATGTGAAGTGGCAGTATTTGTCCATACCGAGCCCGAAGTGAGGCTGGCAGTTGGAAGAATACCTTGCTTTCATAAGAGAGCGGAGCAGTATTTTTGACAAAACACCGTCGAGGGCTTTTTCTTTTGCTTCGGCAAGGACTTTTCGCAAAGCTGTCGGGTGGAGAGTTTTAGTGTGCAGAGGCGAGGTATTAAGTCCGAGATTGTGTGCAAATAAGTCAAAAGCGCGTATTTTTTCGGGATCCGGGTTTTCGTGAATACGGTAAACGCAGGGCATTTCGCGCCACGAAAGCCAGCTTGCAACCCCTTCGTTTGCACAAAGCATAAACTGTTCGATTATCATTTCTGAAATGCCGCGCTGTATTTTTATAATATCGGTCGGCTCGTTGTATTCGTTTACGATTATTTTTGCTTCCGATGTCTCTATGTCAAGAGCGCCCCTTTTTGCGCTCTTTTTCTCGAGTATCGAATAAAGCTCCATAATATCGGCAAGGGAGCTGCCCAGAACCGACGTGTATTTTTCGTAATACTCGGAGTTTTCTCCGTTTTCAATAACATCGTTCAGCTCGGCGTATACCCCTCTTAACTTCGAATTAATGATGCTTTCCTTCAGCTCGACCTCAACGATCTCTCCCTTTTTGTCAAGGGTTATAAATGCCGAAAGGGTGTATCTGTCTACTCCCGCATTGAGAGAGCATATACCGTTTGAAAGACTTTTTGGGAGCATGGGAACGACTTTGTCTGCGAAATACACGCTTGTTCCGCGTACGAACGCCTCTTTGTCGAGTTCGGTATTCTCTTCAACGTAATGTGATACGTCTGCTATGTGAACGCCGAGAATAAATCCGTTTTCGTTCTTTTCGACGGATATTGCGTCGTCGAGGTCTTTTGCATCTTTGCTGTCGAGGGTTATGATCGTTCTGTCTCGGAGATCGAGTCTGTTTTCCGAAACGATTTCGGTCTCTGCGAGCCTGTCTGCATCGTCCAAAACGTTTTTTGGGAAGAGGGTCTTAATATTGTGGCTGTGAAGAACGGCATTGTAGTTTGCCAAAAGGGAATCGCTTTCACCGAAAACTGCCGTGATCTTGCCCTTGCAGGCTGCCGTTGCGGTGGGATAGCGCAGTATTTCAACTTCAACCTTGTCTCCCGTGTTTGCATCCATAAGATGGCCGGGTTCTATAAGCACGTCAAAATTAAATCTCTTGTTGTCGGGTACGACGTAATATACGGGAGCTCTTCTTTTTCTCGATTTGAATTTTGAAATAAGCAGAGTGCCGACTATATTTTTAGTGCCGTGCGATACGATCTTTATGATCCTGCCTTCTTCGCTCTTTCCGTCACTCATCCGTCTTTTTTGCGAGATCGTGCTGACAAGCACGGTGTCTCCCTCAAGTGCATCAAAAGTATTGTCTCTCGGGATATAAATATCCTTTTCTTTTGTGTTTGCGCCCTCGGGGGTAACGAAACCGAAGCCTCTTGCCGAAGAACGAAAAACGCCTTTTATAACACCCGAATATTTTGTCGCCATTATTTTGCCTTTTTTTGTGTAAACGAGTTCGCCGTCCTTTTCCAAAAGGGCGAGGGCTTTGTAAAAAGCATCGTATTCGGTCGAATCCTCTCCGCATATAAGATAGAATAATTCGTAAGGCTTGTACGAATTATCTTCACTGTTTAAAAAATCTTTTATTTTTTCGAATAATTCCATTTGATATTAGTATTTCCTTTGATATATTAAATAATCCGCCTTTCGTAACAAAAGGCGGATCTGTTTTCTTATTTATGCTGCGGTTGCTTCGTCGGGAATGGCTGTTGTCGTCTCATCGGGAGCCGTTGTCGTCTCGTCGGGAGCTGTTGTCGTCTCGTCGGGAGCCGTTGTTGACTCATCGGGAGCCGTTGTTGACTCATCGGGAGTTGCTGTCGTTTCGTCGGGAGCCGTCGTTGTATCAACGGGAGCTGCCGTTGTCGTCTGTGCATCGGTTACGTCTTTGTTCTGGTTGAAGAAATCGTCTGCTGTGTTGCGCTGTTTGATGTAAATAACCAAAACGATGATTACGAAGATGATACCGATTATAGTTGTAAGCTTGGAAAGAGTCTTTTCCCAAGTCTTGCCTTTCGTTTTTCCGAAGAATGTGTCTGCGGATCCGCCGCCTACTGCGCCCATACCCTTAGACTTGCCCTGCTGCATAAGAACTGCAATTACAAGGAACACGGCAGCCGCAATAAGAATGCCGCCCAATACGTAGTCCAATGTGCCCATTTATATAACCTCCGAGTTGTTAAATCTTTCCATAAAAATTTTCACATATTTTTAGACAGTACGAATATCATACCACAAATGGAATTTAATTGCAATAGTATTTTCAACTTTTTTTGATAAAAATTTTAATTAACACTGTCCAAAAAGGCTTATACATTCATAACGAGGGGGAGTATCATAGGTTTGCGGTTGGTCTTTTCGACGAGATATCTGCTCACGCTGTCTTTTACTCTTGTTTTCATACGGGTCCAGTCGGTAATATCTTCTTCGAGGCAATCCCAGAGTGCGTCCGAAGCAATGTCTTTTACGTTTTCGAGCAGTTCTTCCGCCTCTCTGACGTAAACAAAGCCGCGGGAAATGATATCGGGTCCCGAAATAATTGTCCTTTCCTCGATATCAACCGTTGCAACGACGACGATAAGACCGTCGAGTGCAAGGTGGCGTCTGTCGCGCAGAACGATGTTGCCTACGTCTCCCACTCCGTAGCCGTCGACGAGCACTCTGCCCGAGGGAACGGTGCCGTTAAATCTTATGCCTTTTTTGTCTATTTCGATAACTTTTCCAATGTCGCTTACCAGTATGTTTTCGGGAGGCATGCCCATCTGCAGAGCAAGCTCTCTGTGTTGCATAAGGTGTCTGCACTCGCCGTGAATGGGAACGAAGTATTTTGGCTTTGTGAGCGCGTGCATAAGCTTAAGCTCTTCCTGGCAGCCGTGGCCCGAAACGTGAACCTCGACCAAATTGTCTTTGAATACCGAAACGCCTTTTTTCATGAGCTCGTTTATGATCTTGTTTACCAGTTTTTCGTTTCCGGGAATAGGGTGTGCGCTTATGACAACGAGATCGTTAGGTGTCAATTCGACCTTATCGTGATCGGAAAATGCCATTCGGTAGAGCGCCGACATAGGCTCGCCCTGGCTGCCCGTCGTAACGAGGGTCAGTTGATCGGGGCGGTATCTTTTTATTTCGTTTATATCGATGAGCGTACCCTCGGGGATGTTCATATATCCGAGTTCATTTGCGGCTCTGACGATATTCTGCATGCTTCTGCCGAGAACGGCAACTTTTCTGTTGTATTTTTCACTTGTATTTATGATCTGCTGAACTCGGTGCACGTTTGAGCTGAAGGTGGCTACGACTATTCTTTTGTCGGTGTGGTGCATAAATATGTTTTCAAGCGAGGCACCGACCGTTTTTTCGGACATCGTATATCCGGGATGTTCGGCGTTTGTGGATTCGCACAAAAGCAGAGTAACGCCTTTTTTGCCCAGCTCTCCCAGTCTCGTCAGATCCATCATATCTCCGTCGACGGGAGTCAGATCGAGCTTAAAGTCGCCCGAATGTATGACCGTTCCGACGGGCGTTTTTATTGCAAGACAGCATGCATCGGCAATAGAATGGTTCACGTGTATGAATTCAACGCTGAAGCTGCCCGCCTTGACCGTGTCGCCCGCATTTACGCAGACGAGCTGAGGTTCGTATTCAAGCACGTGTTCGGTAAGCTTGTTTTCGAGTATTCCGAGGGTGAGCTTCGTGCCGTAGATCGGCGGATTTATGGCGCGCAAAACGTAGGGAATGGCACCGATATGGTCTTCGTGTCCATGTGTTAGAAATATTCCGCGAATTTTCGATATGTTCTTTTCAAGATATGATATGTCGGGAATCACGAGGTCGACACCGAGCATCTCATTGTCGGGGAATCCGATTCCGCAGTCAACTATGATAATATCGTCCTGATATTCAAAAACTGTAATGTTTTTTCCGACCTCGTTTAATCCACCGAGGCTTATTACGCGAAGTTTTGCATTATTCTTTTTAGGCATAAATAGTCCTTTCTTGATTTTTATATAGAAATAAACAAAACGAAAAGACAAAGCATAAAAACATGCTTTGTTTTTTCTGTATAAACGGAAACTTTTGCCGTGCCGGGCGTTCTGCATTGTCTTTCGTTACAAAAACGAAATAAGGCGTTTCGTCCCCGTGTTTTTGTATTACGTACAATTAAATCTGTTGTATTGTATCAAATACTTATGAATAAACTATGACTAATACGAAAATTACTCTTATTTTATTAAAAGAAAGAGTACGGTGCAAAAAACGAACGATAAAAATGCTCCGAGCAAAAAGCCGGAAGAGCTCCTGCTTTTTGATTTTTTAGCAGGGGGCTCGTCTTGGAAAAAATAACCGCCTATTATATGATTTTTAAGCAGTTTATTTGCCTCAATGACCATTTCGGACTCTTTTACGTTAGATATATCGTCTTTTAAAATAAAATAAGCTGCCTCGAATATTCCGTTTTTCGTGTTTTTTAAAACGATCGCTTTTTTCTGTGTGCCCGAATACATAAGGGAAGATCAATCCTTTCTTTTTTTATACAATTCTTGCAGATATTCTTATCACTTGCAGAGTAAAATAATCACATAAAAATTTTTTGAGATCGTTTTTTTAAAAACCGAATAATTGCAAGAAGGATCGACCATAATCAAAAACGAGGTGAAGAATATGAAAAAAACAAAAAGTTCAATCGAAAGCTTTTCTGAAAACAAGATCAATATGAGTGTTGTTTTTTGTGTTTGCGTACTTATACTTATGGCGATCATGCCTTTTTTGCCGGTCAGAGGGGAAGGGGAAGTATACGACAGCACGATCAGACTTCACGTGTTGGCAAACTCCGACAGTGCCGAGGATCAGGCGTTAAAGCTGAAGGTCAGAGATGAGATCGTAAAGGCCACGAGCGAGCTGTCAAAAGACTGCAGTACATTTGACGAGGCGAAAAAAATATACGGGGACAACCTGGACGCCTTAAAAAACGTAGCCGAGGAGGTCATAAGAAAAGAGGGGTATGATTACGGTGTGTACGTAACGTTGGGGGAGGAATATTATCCCGAAAGAGAGTACGAATCGGTCAGACTGCCTTCGGGAAGATACACCTCGCTTAAGATCAACATAGGTGAAAGCGAGGGCAAAAACTGGTGGTGCGTGCTGTTTCCGCCCCTGTGCGTCGAGGCGTCAAGGGCAGAGGAAGAGTTCATTCAAACAGGGTTTACCCCAAATCAGATAAAGGTGTTGACCGACTCGGAAAGCCCGAGATACGTCGTGCGTTTCCGCTTGCTCGAGTGGATGCAGGAAATAAAAGAGTGGTTCAGATAGAACAGTTATATTATTTAAGACATAATTAAATTTTGCCGCCGATATCGCGTTTGAGTTTTTCAATAATACGTTTTTCCAGACGGGAAATGTATGATTGAGAGATGCCGAGCATATCGGCGACTTCTTTTTGCGTTTTTTCCTTGCCCGTTTCAAGTCCGAATCTGAGAGTTATAATAAGCTTGTCACGCTCTTTTAGCTCATCTATTGCTCTTTTTACGATCTTTCTGTCCTCGTCTGATTCAATATCGCTGTAAACCGAATCTCCGTCGCTGCCCAATATGTCCGAAAGCAACAGCTCGTTTCCGTCCCAGTCAACGTTTATGGGCTCGTCTATCGATATTTCGCACTTTTGGTTGTTGGTTTTTCTTATGTACATAAGTATTTCGTTTTCGATGCACCGCGAGGCGTACGTCGCGAGTTTAATGTTTTTTGCGGGGTTAAAAGTGTTTATGCCCTTTATAAGTCCGATCGTTCCGATCGAAATTAGGTCTTCGATCCCGATGCCCGTGTTTTCGTATTTTTTTGCAATATAAACGACAAGTCGTAAATTGTGCTCGACCAGGGTGTTTTTTGCCGAGTGATCACCCTGTTCGAGCTTTGTCAGGCATTCGTATTCTTCTTCCTGGTTCAGCGGCGGCGGCAAAGTTTCCGGACCGTTTATGTAGTAAACGCCGTTTTCTTTTTTCAGTAATATTTTTTTGATTTTTTTCAGGATGTTCAAAAAGAGCTTTAACATATATTCACCTTTTTTCAGTTTTTATATTATTTCGTTTGGAACTATTGCGTCAAAACCTCCGAAGCTTTCGGAGTCGGGGGTGATCGCAACGTATACGTCGACGTTTTTTTCGTTTATGACTACGCCGTCGGGAATAATACCGAAAAGGAGACCCTTTTGATTTACCGTAGACGTGGGAATAAGTCTTAGCTTAGTGCTGTATTTCGATGAATAGATCGGGGAGGTGTCCCGGTTTTTAAAGACGTCGAACAGTTCGGGGGGGATGATCTTTCGAAGGCTGTTGAAGGTTGCAATTACGACGGGTTTACCGCTTATAGGCTCTTTGAGCAGATTGCCCGAGTCGGAAAACGATCTTATTACTGCTTCTCTGCCGTTTAAAGTGATATGAAGGTCATATTCTTTTTTTGAAGCTTTTTGTTTGACGGTCTTTCCGTATATCAAGGATATAAAACCGCATATCGCGCCGAGGACGATCAAAATACCGAACGGGACATCGCCGTATAAAACGTCAAATGTGCCGTTTACGACGATGTTACGGCTGTTTTTCCAGATGTTCAGAAGGTTGCACAGCGCGGTTATACCGCCGCCCATTGTAAAACTGACTCCGAAAAAGACGGCGGTGTTTTTTACGAGGACTTTGCCATTTTGTTTGCCGAAAGCAACACAGGTCAGCAGAAACGAGACCGATATGCCTAATACCCCGCCGAACAATCCCGTTATATTAAATAGAAGAACGAATAAAGAATACAATGCTCCGAGTGCTGCCGAAAGGGTTATTTTACGTGAAAGGAGCTTTATGTGCATTATTTTTGCCGTTATGTATAAAGCAAGAAAATCCATGCAGAAGTTTATAATCAGGAGAACGTCGCCGTATATTACGTTGTTGATCAAAACCACTCCTTTTTAAGCGGACGATTGATTTTTTCCGAAAGATATGTTATCATATATTTGATGAAGAATTTGTCGATTCAAGAAAGGCTGCAAAGCTTTTTGAAAAAGATACATAATCACATAGACAGGCAACAAAAATCAATGTGATTTGAAGTTGAAAGAATTATAATTAACAATGAAAATATAATTGCTTGGAGAACGTGTATGAAGTACATAAAAAACGGAAGGATAATATTACCCGACGGAGAGGTTACGGGAAAAGCACTTGCTTTTTCGGACAAAATAGTTGACATTATCGATGAAACCGAGATAGGTACTCTCGGAGAAGGCGAGGTGTATGATGCAGAGGGCGGAATGGTCTCTCCCGGTCTTGTGGATATACATATTCACGGTTACGTCGGCGAAGATTCGTCCGACGGGAACGAAGAAGGCCTGCTCAAAATGGCGAAGGCGATGTCCTCAAACGGCGTTACGGCATGGCTGCCTACGACTATGACGGTTCCGAAAAAACAGCTCGAAAAGGTGTTCGGAATTATCAGAAAGCTTATGAGTACCGAAATAGACGGAGCTCAGATCGTCGGAATAAATGCAGAAGGCCCGTTTATTTCTCCGAAATATAAGGGCGCTCAAAAAGAAGAAAATATTCTTGAAATGGATGCGGATTTTCTCATCGAAAATTCGGACGTGATAAAGATCACTACCGTTGCTCCCGAGTGTAACGGGGCGCTTGATGCAATAAAGAAGGTTAAAGAGAAGACAAGTACGGTCATTTCGATGGGACATACTTCGGCAACGTTTGCACAGGCAAATGCCGGAATCGAGGCGGGTGTATCGCACGCGACGCATTTGTTTAATGCTATGACTCCTCTTAACCACCGTGAACCCGGTGTCGTCGGGGCGGCTCTTGCAAGCGGCAAGGTCACTTGCGAGCTTATTGCCGACACTTTCCATATCAATGCGGGACTTTTCGGGCTCATATACTCAATTAAAAAAGATGATCTCGTGCTTATAACCGACTGCACAAGGGCGGGCGGACTTGCCGACGGTGAATATGATCTCGGCGGACAGACGTTGACCAAAAAGGGCATTGAGTGCAGACTTGCCGATGGTACGATCGCGGGAAGCGTGCTAACTCTGAATAAGGCTCTTTATAATTTCAGAAAACATACAGGTCTCGAGGACTATAGAATAATTTCTCTTGCTTCCTATAATCCTTCAAGGGTCATCGGTGATAAAACGAGGGGAAGTCTCGAAAAGGGAAAGCGTGCCGACATCGTTATTTTTGACGGTGATTACAACGTTATCAAGACTTTCGTGGCAGGAAAAGAGATCTAAAGACAATAAATGTTTTTTGAGTGAAACCGGCATTTTAAAAACCTTGCTTTGCGGCAAGGTTTTTTGCTTTTGTACGTTTGTTGAAAAAAGACTTCTTTTGTTTAAAAAAGCGCGTTGATAAGCTATTGATAATAAAATATTTAATGGATTATTATTGACAAGGCAAAAGGCAAATGATATAATATGATTAAATGGAAAAAATATTATATTTCTTTTTGTAAAAGGAGATTTAGAACATGAAAAAGAAAGCATCGGATTTCCGTTATAACACTGGTGAAACCAGAGTTCCGTGGCCTGCAGTAGGTGAAAACTACAACGCAGCAGACCTTATGAAGGTTATTGAATTTATGATGCAGGGACAGGGCGAAGAATACGACTCAGCGCTCAAAGCAGTAGCTGACAAGATCTATGATCTTGACAAGGTATCCAGAGCTCCCGGTAAACTCTCTCTCGACGTACACGTTCAGGCAGCTGAAGAAGCATGCGACAAGTACCTCGGAACAGAGAACTCTCTCTTCGTAACAAACGCAACTGCCGGATTTGAAATCGCATACAAGTATGCAAACATCGGCCCCGGCGACGAAGTTATCGTTCCCGCAATCACATTTATCGCAACAATGGCATATCCTATTTCTGTTGGCGCAAAGATCGTTATCTGTGACGTTGCTCCCAACACTATCAATATGGACCCTGAAGACCTCAAGAAGAAACTTTCTCCCAAGACAAAGATGGTAGTTCCCGTACATATCGGCGGTTACCCCTGTAACATGGAAGAGATCATGAAGGTTACAAAGGAATACAACAAAGACATCGTTGTTCTTGAAGACGCTGCACACGCATTCGGTGCGATCTACAAGGGCAAGAGAATCGGTACGATCGGTGACTTCGGTGCCTTCTCGTTCCACGAAGTTAAGAACGTTACTTCCTTCGGTGAAGGCGGTATCGTTTGCACAAACGTAGAAGAAATGCGTCCTTTGATGCCTCGTTGCAGATTCTTCGGATCTGACTTCGGTGCAAAGCCTATCGACAACTGGTTCTACAACGTTGACGCAATGCCCGGTAAATACGGACCTTTCGTAGCGCTCAACAGCTCTACAACAGAGATCCAGGCTATCGGTCTTAAGCTCCAGGTAGCTCGTAACGAAGAGATCATTGCTAAGAGACGCAAGAACGCTGCATACCTCACAGAAAAGTTCAAGGCTAATGATGCTATCATTCCTCAGGACATCGGCGGTGACGACGTTCAGCCTACGTTCCACCTCTACTTGCTCCAGATCGACCCCGCAAAAGCAGGCGGCGACGTTCAGGTTCTCAGAAAGAAACTCGAAGCAAAGGGTGTTACAAACCTTCCTCACTTCGGACCTCTTTACAGATTCAACATTCTTAAGCAGCTTGGTTATGACGTAGACGCTATGTCTGCTTCTTGCCCTGTAGCAAACGAAGTATTTGACCACAGATTCACACACCTTCCTCTCTACGGTATCGATGACGAGCAGGTAGAATACATGGCAAATGCAGTTCTCGAAGCTGTTGAAGAAATGCAGAAGGGTCTCTAATAATTAATTAGAAACGAACTGACATAATTAAAGAACCGTCAAATTGGCGGTTCTTTTTTTTTGTTTGCTCGCGCGCAAAGAAGATAATGTAGTTCGATTAGGAGTTTTGGCTGGAGTCAAGAGGGCGCTTTTTACAAAAGCGCCCCTTTTGTGGGGTTCGGGGCGAAGCCCTGACTGTTTGTGCTGCTTAAAAAACGCGGCAGCGTTTTTGTGTTTTTATTATGCTTTTATTGAATACAAACAAAAGCACCCGCTATGCGAGTGCTTTGTTTTTTGATTTAAAGAATATAGAAAATAATTGCAAAGTATTGCAGTATACTGCCGACCACGACGAAAATATGAAAGATCGAATGTACGTATTTCCATTTTTTCTTTGCGGCAACGCCGTAGAATACAGCTCCGATGGTGTAGGATATGCCTCCGGCAAGAATGAGCCAAAGACCGCCTGATGGGATAGCGTGTATTGCGGCGTCTCCGCCAAATATAATACACCAGCCAAGTACAAGATAGCATACGATCGAAAAGACGGAGTATTTTTTCAAATCAATAGCATTTAACACGATGCCGAGAGCAGATACACCCCAAACGAATCCGAATATAGACCAACCGAGAACGGGAGAAACCTTTCGGATCGAGTGAAGTACAATCGGAGTATACGTTCCTGCTATCAGTATGAAGATCGTACAGTGGTCGATTATCTGAAAGACTTTCTTTGCGGTTTCGTGCCGCAAGCCGTGATATATACTTGACATACAGTACAAGATTATCATCGAAAAGCCGTAGATAAACGAGCCTACAATGCCGTATACGTCGCTGTAAAGGAAAGAATAAATAACACAGGTTACGAGAGCGATCACGCCGAAGCTGCCGCCTACAATGTGTGTAACCATATTAAATATTTCTTCGCCTTTTGTGTAACCGGGCAGATCTCTGTCTTTTAATTTTGTTCTTTTCATTGTATATTGCTTTTATTTTATGCATTCGATACCGTTCTTAAGACTTTCGTAGTATGCAGATATTGCTTCTACGTCCTTTTCGTCCGTGATTTCACAGTATTTTGCAAGGGCTGCCTTTACGCCGTTTTCTTTTGTATAGTTTGCGATCTCAATAGAGGAGTCGTCGCCTTCGGGAGCAAAGTGAAGTCCTGCCGCAACAGCAACGTAGAGGTATTTTGCTTCAACGCCCATTTTTTTGCAAAGGTTGAGAGCGCCGACGATTCTGTCTTCTTTGTTGAGTTTTCTCTGAGTGTCTCTGCCGACTCTTGCTATTGTGTCACCGAGGAGCTTGTTTGTAAATCTGTCAAGAAGGTCATAGCAGTGGTCGAGGAGCTCGGAGATGTCAACCTTATGTTCCTTGTGCATAGCGAGTGCGGATTCGAGGAGAGCACGGAGCGCAACGTATCTGATCCTCGCATCGCCGATAGCTTCCCAGATGTATTCATAGCCGCAGAGGTTACCGAGATATGCGGTTACTGCATGGCTCATATTGTGCATAAAGAGTTTACGCTGAATAAAGAATTCGAAGGGAGCAAATGGTTCCATATTTTTGATTTCGGGAATCTCGCCCTTGAAACCGTTTTTGTCAACGGGGAGTGTGCAGTAGGGTTCAACGCATACTGCGAGGAAGTTTTCAGCTTTAATGTTTTCGGGAGTTGCGGGAACCATTCTTCCGATCGAAGCTTCAACAAGACCAACGCTTTCTTCAAAATATTTCTTTCCTGCATCGGAAAGATGTTCATTTACGAGAGAACGGAGATACTTGTCTGCATCAATTTTGTTTTCGCAGATGATGATATTGAG
>JAZNOI010000007.1:0-8432 GCA_045580755.1 Eubacteriales bacterium
TAACCAACTGAGCTACACCCACCATATATTAATAATGCAAAACGAAAGAAGTAAAGTCGGGCGTCGAGGTCCGCTCTTGCGAACCTCAACACGACTTTGGCGCACCCTGGGGGATTCGAACCCTCGACCTACCGCTTAGAAGGCGGTTGCTCTATCCAGCTGAGCTAAGGGTACATTACTTATGCTCTCGCTTTGACACCACAGAATTATAACACATCGAATTCCAATTGTCAAGCATAATTTTAATATTTCGGGCTATTTTTTGTCAGATTTTTTTCTTTTTGATTTGAAGCTCTTTGTTTACAAATAATGTTGAACTTTTTTTCTCCGTGTGGTAATATATATGGTAAACAGAAATCAAATACTTTTTCAACGGAGATGTTTTTTATGAAATACATTTTATCCGAATACAGCCCCGAACCGCTTTTCCGCTACTTTGAAGATATTTGCACTATTCCTCACGGTTCGGGAAACGAAGTTATGATAGCCGACTTTCTATGTGAATTCGCAAAAGCTCACGGGCTTGAATATTACAAAGACGAAATAAACAACGTTCTCATCAAGAAAAAAGCTTCGGCAGGGTTCGAGGATCATTCCCCCGTACTGCTCCAGGGACATACCGATATGGTATGCGAAAAAAACGCCGACACTATACACGATTTTGAAAAAGATCCGCTGAAACTATACGAAAAAGACGGTTGGCTCTACGCCGAAGGAACGACTCTCGGCGCCGACGACGGCGTAGCCGTTGCTATGATGATGGCAGTTCTTGCCGATGAAAACGCAAAGCACCCTCCGCTTGAATGTATGTTTACCGTTGAAGAAGAAACGGGCATGGGCGGTGCAATCGGATTTGATTACTCAAAACTGTCGGCAAAACGTTTTATAAACCTTGACAGCGAGACACTCGATTCGGCAATCGTCAGCTGTGCCGGCGGAGTCAAAACGGAGTTTTGCTACGAGTTTTCCGAATACAAGCTGCAGAACGACGTTATAAAACTGTCATTAAAAGGGCTTGCGGGCGGTCATTCGGGAATAGACATCAATTCCGGAAGAGAAAATGCCAATATCATTATGGCGAAGGTGCTGGGTGAGCTTTACTCGGAAATGCCCTTTAACCTGATCTCCATTAACGGCGGAAACAAGTCGAACGCCATTCCCCGTGAATGCGAATGCGTTATATCGGTTTTTGATAAAAAACAGGTAAAAGAATCGGTTGCAAGAATCGGAACAAAAATCAAAAAACAGCTTATCTCCGATGATAAAAAGTTTAGCCTTCGCGTTACGAAATGCGAGGAAATGCCCGATACTATGTTTTGCTTCAAGGATACTTCGACGGTAATAAGCGCCATGAACCTCGCTCCGAACGGAGTTTATACAATGAGCAAAAATATGGAAGGACTCGTCGAATCCTCTTCCAACCTCGGAATCGTGAAAACGCTCGGAAACAAGATCGTTTTGACTTTTATGCCCAGATCTTCGGTCGAACCCAAGCTTGACGAAATTATAATGAAGCTCGAAATGTTGGCAAAACTGACGGGCGCAAAGGTTGTACACTCCGACCGCCATCCCGGTTGGGAATACAAAAAAGAAAACCCGGTCAGAGACCTATTTTCCGAATGTTATGAGAAAAAATTCGGAAAGAAACCCATTCTTGAAGCCGTACACGCGGGACTTGAATGCGGTATAATCTGCGATCATATGGGAGAAATGGACGGTGTTTCTATGAGTGCGGAAGTATGCGAAATACATACCCCGAACGAAAGATTGAATTTACGTTCCCTTACAGACGCATACGAAATTATGCTTGATATGCTCGAAAATATGTAGTTTTATTATCCCATACCGAAAACACTTCGGTATGGGATTTTTGTTTGTACACACTAAAAAAGATTATATTTTTTGAAAATGGGTATTGATTTTTTGAATATTATGTGTTATAATTCCAATGTTCGGTATGAGGCCTGTTGGTCAAGAGGCTAAGACGTCGCCCTCTCACGGCGAAAACAGGGGTTCGATTCCCCTACGGGTCACCAACAAAAAAAGTCCAATTTGTCTGCCAGACGAATTGGACTTTTTTGAGTGATGCGTTCCTCCGGAACGAGATGCGCACTTTGTGCGTGAACAGAACGCATCGCATCACCTATCACAGCGAAGCGGCATCACTTATCACTTATATGCAAACAAATTTGATTTGCGATATAATGTAATAAAGCAAGCGAAACGGGATATTGGCTTGATCTCTTGTATAGAACAAAATATATTGATGCGCAAACTTATCTAAACTATTGCGACTAAACGAGTTTTTTGGTATAATTCAAACGAAACGAATATTTAATAGAACTGTTATTCAGAACAGAAGGAGTTCGAAAAAATGATCCATTCTTTTTTACTTATAGGTCAATCTAATGCGAGCGGAAGGGGCAAGAAAAACGAAGTTGACCCCATCGAAAACGAAAATATTCTCGTATTGAGAAACGGTCGTTGGCACCCTATGTACGTTCCCGTAAACCCCGACAGAGTTTCTGCAGGAACGAACTTGATCGAGAGCTTTGCCGACCTTTATTCAAAAGAAAAAGACGTTCAAGTCGGCATAATTCCCTGCGCTGACGGCGGTACATGTCTTGACCAGTGGGTCGAGGGCGGTCTTTTGTTCGACCATGCTTGCTATATGGCAGAGCTTGCCTCGCGCACTTCTACCATCGCCGGAGTTCTCTGGCACCAAGGCGAATCCGACTGCAATGAACACAGATACCCCGTTTACGAGGAAAAACTGACAGCTATTTTAAACGCATTCAAGAAAAGGCTCGACCTCTACGACGTTCCCTTCCTTTTGGGCGGGCTCGGTGATTACCTCGAATTTTGCCCGCGTTCCGAGATGTTTAAAAACTACGTACATGTAAACGAGGCTCTTAAAAAAATTGCTGAAAAACAACCTATGACCGGCTTCGTATCTGCCGAAGGATTGGGCTCAAACCCCGATTTTCTCCACTTCTCGTCGGAAGCGTTGAGGGAATTCGGCGTGCGTTACTACAGCGAATTTCTCAAGCTCGAAAACAAAAACAAAGTATTCGTCGAAAAATCCACCGAGGACCAAGCGATCAAAAACGAAATCGAAAACCTGTAAACAAGAGAGAGTTGTATTCAAAAACAAAGATGGTATACGGAATTACCCATATACCATCTTTTTTTATTTTACGTCTACCGTTTTATAAAAATTATCGGATCTCGTTACCGTTGCGGGAGGAGCAAAATCAATTTTTTGATCGGCAATATTCAATATATCCTCGGGTCTTATCCAGGGTTTATTCTGTATCGCGCTCGTCTCCTCGTGTGTCAGATAACCCTTATAGGCAGTCAAACTTCTGCGATAAAAGCCGTCTTTTACGCAGCACTTTGCAACCCCGTCATTCAAAATGCTCATTATCATGGGGAGCATTTCTGCCGCATAAGCAACCGAAGTCGAATTTGCAACCGCGCCGGGAATATTCGAAACACAGTAGTGAACGACGCCGTTTACAACGTATCTTGGGTTGTCGTGATGGGTTTCGTGGCTGGACTCAATAGCTCCGGGATCGTCGTTCGATATATCTACCAGTACCGAACCGGGTTCCATAAGCTTGAGCATTTCTTTATCAATAAGGAAATCCTTGCGTTCTTTGGGCCACTTTACGCAGTTAAGAACCATATCCGTCTGAGGAAGCACGGATGCGATCGTCTGCTTGTTGCAGAACATTGTATCTATCTTTCCGTTGTACTGATCGGAAAGCTGACGGAGTATTCCGACGTTTATATCCATAACTGTACACTTTGCGCCCAATGCGTGAAGTATCTGCAATGCGCCTCTGCCGACAACGCCGCCGCCCATAATAAGAACGTTCATTCCGGGAGCGCCCGCAAATCCGCCTATGAACTTGCCTTTACCGCCGTTTATGGTGAGCATGGATTCAAGACCGAAAAGAGCTCCCTGTTTGCCTGCCGCTTCGCAGTTGGGCGAGCCGAATCTGTGCGCGTCCTCTGCCGTAAACGCAATACACTTACTATCAAGTATTGCATCGACCTCTTCGGGATGTCCTGCGGGATGAATACAACCGAGTATGATCTGTCCCTCTCTCATAAGGGGATATTCAACGGGAGTAAATTCCTTTACTTTTGCGACCATATCGCAGCCCGCCCACATTTCTTCCATCGAATCAACGATCTTTGCGCCTGCTTCAACGTACTTTTCATCGGGAAATCCCGCCATTTTTCCGCAATCGTGCTGAGCCCACACTTCGTGTCCCGAAGCGACAATGGATCTAACCTCCATGGGCGTACAGATAACGCGGTATTCTCCCTCTTTTATGTCTTTAAGAATTCCGAAAACCATTTTGCATTCTCCTCATTAAAAAAGTATTTTTCAAGGGGGTCATTACAAGTTGAATCATACTATAAAAAGCATACCGTGTCAAGCAAAAAACAACATTTAAAAAGAATGTTATTAAAAACAACGGATTATTTAATTTTTTGTCGCAGTGCTATTAATTCTGCGTATTCTTATTGACTTTACAGAAAAACCGTGTTATAATTAATCGGATTATTAAATGGAGGGTACCATTATGAAACATATTGAAACTATCGAAACTCGCAATCTTTGCGAAAGTGCTAAAAATGGCGGTTGCGGCGAATGCCAGACTTCTTGCCAGTCAGCTTGCAAAACAAGTTGCGGTATTGCTAACCAGCAGTGCGAAAACAAGGAAAGCAAGTAAGTTTTTTTTAAAACTTTCCGATAGAGATGCCGCCTATTTTGGCGGCATTTTTACTGTACGTATAAAGGAGCCGTAATTATGGTACATCAATACAAATTAAACGGATACAATATCGTGCTCGACACCTGCTCCGGCGGTATTCACGTTGTCGACGACGTAGCTTATGACATAATATCCGTTTTCGAAAAGAAAGACAAAAACACCGTCATTTCAGAAATGACCGAAAAATACGTAAACAACGACGATATAAAAGAAGACGATATCGCCGAATGTTACGAACAGGTGGAATATCTCAAAGAAGCGGGCAAACTCTTTTCTCCCGACACCTTTGAAAGTATGGCAGGCGCTTTGAAAGAAAAAACATCGGGCGTTATAAAAGCTCTTTGTCTGCATATAGCCCACACCTGTAACTTAAACTGCGAATACTGCTTTGCAAGCCAGGGAAAATATCACGGCGAACGTGCAGTAATGTCGTTCGAGGTGGGCAAGCAAGCCCTCGATTTCCTCGTTGCAAACTCGGGCACGCGCAGAAACCTCGAAGTCGACTTTTTCGGCGGCGAGCCTTTGATGAACTTTAACGTTGTAAAACAGCTCGTCAGCTATGCGCGCAGCATTGAAAAGGAACATAATAAGAATTTCCGTTTTACGTTGACCACAAACGGTCTTTTGATCGATGACGACGTGATCGAATTTGCCAATAAAGAGTGCAGCAACGTCGTTCTCAGTCTCGACGGAAGAAAAGAGATACACGACCGCTACCGCGTTGACTACGCGGGTAACGGAAGCTGGGACAGGATCGTTCCGAAATTCCAAAAGCTCGTTGAGGCTCGGAAACACAAAAACTACTATATGCGAGGAACGTTTACCCACGCAAACCCCGATTTTCTTAAAGACATTCAGCAGATGCTTGACTTAGGCTTCACCGAGCTCAGCATGGAACCCGTCGTTTGCGCTCCCGGCGATCCTTCTGAATTGACCGAAAAAGATCTCCCTATCGTTCTCGAGCAGTATGAAAAGCTTGCAGAGCTTATACTCCAAAGAGATAAAGAGGGCAAGCCTTTCACGTTCTATCACTATATGATCGACCTCACCGGCGGTCCCTGCATCTATAAGCGTATCTCGGGTTGCGGCTCGGGTACCGAATATATGGCGGTAACCCCCTGGGGCGATCTCTACCCTTGCCACCAATTCGTAGGCGAGGAAAAATACAAGTTGGGTGATATCTGGAACGGCGTTACAAACAAAAATGCTCAGTGCGAATTTGCTTCGTGCAACGTATACGCACGCCCCGATTGCCGCGATTGCTGGGCAAAACTTTACTGCTCGGGCGGTTGTGCAGCAAACGCATACCATTCGACAGGCTCGGTAAACGGTGTATATAAATACGGTTGCGAACTCTTTAAAAAGCGCATGGAATGCGCCATTATGATAGAGGTTGCCCGTAAACTAAAAAAATAACCGATTATAATTCGTATTTTCTGCGGGAGGATTGCTTGATGAAAACACCTATATGCGATTTCGTTCAGGCTTACGCGAAAAAAAAGAATATACGTCTGCATATGCCGGGACACAAAGGCAAGACCTTTTTAGGCCCCGAAAGCTTTGACATAACCGAAGTAAAGGGCGCGGACAGCTTGTATGAAGCTGACGGCATTATTGCCGAAAGCGAGAAGAATGCTTCCCTCCTCTTCGGCTGTAAAACTTTTTATTCAGCCGAGGGATCCTCACTCTGCATAAAAGCAATGCTTTATCTCGCAAACCTTCACGCAAATGAAAAACGTGAAAAAATGCGCTTACTCGCCGGAAGAAACGCGCACAAGACTTTTGTTAACTGTGCGGCACTGCTCGGCTTTGACGTTGATTGGCTATTCCCTTCAGACAACGATTCGTATCTTTCCGTAAACATTTCGGGAGAAACCGTTGAAACAGCTTTGAAAACCGCTAAAACGCCGTATACGGCGGTCTACATAACCTCTCCCGACTATCTCGGCAATACAGCAAATATCAAAAGCATAGCAGAAGTATGCCACAAATACGGTGCTCTGCTCATCGTTGACAACGCTCACGGCGCATATTTGAATTATCTTGAAAATAATATGCATCCCATTTTTCTCGGTGCGGACATTTGTTGCGATTCCGCGCACAAAACGCTTCCCGTGCTCACCGGCGGAGCTTATCTGCACATATCCGAGAATGCTCCTGGATCTTTTACGGAAAATGCAAAAAACGCCTTGGCTCTTTTCGGTTCAACGAGTCCGTCGTATCTGATCTTACAATCGCTCGACAAGGCAAATGCTTATTTAGAAAATGATTATTCGTATCTCCTTTCGAGCTTCGTAAAAAAACTCGGATCGCTAAAAAAAAGACTTGCCGAAAAAGGATATTCAATTATTGATGACGAGCCGCTTAAAATAACGATTGAAACGAAAAAATACGGATATACGGGTGAATGTTTTGCAGATCTGCTCAGAGAACACGAAATCGAAAGCGAGTTTTCCGACCCGGACTATACGGTATTGATGTTCACTCCCGAGATCACGGACGGAGAGCTTGAAAAAATCGAACATGCTTTGCTCGGAATCGAAAAAAAAGAGGCTATACCCGAAAAACCTCCAAAGATCTCTCTGCCGAAAAAAGCTATGGATATACGAGATGCCACACTTTCCCCGTGCGAATTTGTAAAGATCGAAAACTCGCTCGGACGTATTGCGGCGTTCGCAAACGTCGGCTGTCCACCCGCAGTTCCGATAGTAGTTTCAGGCGAAGTGATCGACGAAAAAGCAATAGAATGCTTTAAATATTACGGAATAACGGCGTGTTGCGTGGTAAAATAAATACATACCCGTTACGTATCTATATATTTGTCAAAACCTTGATTTTTATTAAATATGTGTTATAATAAACATATATCGATTTGAAGAATATTTATTTGACATAAACGAAAGGACGAAACAATATGTTAAGAGGAAATGCAATAGTAGGTCAGTCGGGCGGTCCCACCGCCGCTATCAACGCAACTTTAGCGGGCGTTATCAAGGGCGCGTTCGAATCTGATGCTATAGACGTTATTTACGGTGCACACAACGGCGTTGAAGGTATGCTTGCAGGCAGAATCACAAACCTGAACGAAGTTTTGAAGACCGAAAAGGATTTTAAGCTTTTGGCGTCCACTCCCGCAGCTGCTCTCGGCTCTTGCAGACGCAAGCTTCCCAAGATGGGAGAAGACGATGCAGTTTACGAACAGCTTTTTGACTTCTTCAAAAAGAATAATATCCGTTACTTTTTCTATATCGGCGGCAACGACTCTATGGACACCGTAGCAAAGGTTTCCGCTTACGCCGCAACTCACGATTATGAGATCAAGGTCATGGGCGTTCCCAAGACGATCGACAACGACGTTGTCGGAACAGACCACACCCCCGGTTACGGTTCTGCGGCAAAATATATTGCAACGTCAATGCAGGAGATCATACGCGACTGCGCAGTTTACACGGTAAAAGCGGTTACGATCGTTGAGATCATGGGCAGAGATGCAGGATGGCTTACGGTTGCCGCAGGTCTTCCCCGCGTTATCAACGGAGTTGGCCCCGATTACATTTATCTTCCCGAAAGAGATTTCGACACCGATAAGTTCATCGAGGACGTTAAGGTCGCCCTTGAAAAGCATCCCAACGTTGTTATCGC
>JAZNOI010000008.1:0-4871 GCA_045580755.1 Eubacteriales bacterium
CAGGAAACGCTTATGTGCGGAGAGGGCTACGCCCTCAGCTACTATCCGATGTTTAACGGGCCGCAGGATTTGGGTTATGACTTAGTAGAGCTTGGTTTTGACGTTGTTGGTATTGCAAACAACCACATGCTTGACAAAGGCTCTGCCGGACTTGAAAAGACTATTGCCTTTTGGGATACTCAGCCGGTTACTCTTATCGGCGGATATAAGAACGAGGCTGACTACAAAACAGTTCGCGTTCACGAGAAAAACGGACTTAAGATAGCTTTCCTGTCATACACCGAAATGACAAACGGACTTCGTACGACGTACGGCTATGATGCACACGTCCCCTATCTCAATGAGGCAAATATTGCCGAGGAGGTTGCCGCGGCAAAGGCGGTTTCCGATTTTGTTATAGTGTCGGTGCATTGGGGAAATGAAGGTGCGTTTTCACCAAACTATATTCAAAAGGATTACGCAAAAAAATTTGCCGACAGCGGTGTTGACGTGATCATCGGACACCACCCTCACGTGCTCCAGCCTATCGAATGGATCACCGGTAAGGATGGAAATAAGACACTTTGCGTTTATTCTCTCGGTAATTTTATGGCGGAGCAGGCTTATGCCTATAATATGGTCGGCGGAATGATAACTTTTGATATAGTGTCGGAAAACAAGAAAAAACCGACTATTGAAAATATCGTCTTTATTCCGACGGTATTTGACTGGGGAGCAGCATTTTACGATAACAAAGTATATTTGCTTGAAGAATATACAGCAGAAATGGCGAGACATCACGGTATAGGAAGTTACGGAAGGACGACTTCTTTGGCACAGCTTCGCGGATATGTTTCAGCAACTATTCCGAACGAGTTTTTGTCGGAGAATTATAAGAATGCCGGTTGATGAATTGCAAGGAGGATAGTATGCAGAACTATAAAGATGTATCAGTCGTTTTGCCTTCGTATAAGCCTGATGAGAAGCTTCGCGGAGTTGTTACGGGACTGATAGATGCAGGATTCGAAGATATTATCGTCGTTGATGACGGCGGTGGGAAAGATTACAACAAGTATTTTGATGAGATACGCGTTTTCCCTCAGGTTACGGTTCTTGTTCACGAAGTAAACAAAGGCAAGGGCAGGGCGCTTAAAACTGCTATGCAGTATTATATCGACAACAGAAAGGGATCCGGAATCGTTACTGCTGACGGGGACGGACAGCACGTTCCCGATGATATAAAAGCCTGTGCCGAAAAAATGGTTCAGAACAGAACTCTTGTGCTCGGCGTAAGAGACTTTTCACGTCCTGACGTTCCGAAGAGAAGCAGGATCGGAAATCGAATCACTTCATTTATGTTCCTGACCGCATGCAGTTTGAAGATCTCGGATACACAGACGGGACTTCGCGCGATTCCTGCTGAGTTTTTGCCCGTTCTTGTAAACACGTCGGGAGAAAGATATGAATACGAGACGAACATGCTTCTCGATCTCGGCAAGAACGATATTCCTTTCGAAGAGGTTAAGATCGAGACCGTCTACATAGACGAAAATGCAACTTCGCACTTTGACCCTATCAAAGACTCGATCCGTATATATAAACAGATATTGAAATATATACTTTCATCTGTTGGATCATTCGTTATAGACATAGGTTTGTTTTTCGTATTGATGCTTTTTATGAGAAATTTGAAAAGCGCGGAGTTTGTATGTACTGTAATTGCGAGGATCTTTTCATCTTTGTTTAATTACTCGTTCAATAAGAAGATCGTATTTGGATCAAAGGGCTCGAATATGAGCACGTTGCTTAAATATTACGCACTTTGCATACCGCAGATGCTTATATCGGCAGGGCTTGTGTATTGCATATCGAATCTTCTTTTCCTTTCGAACGTTTTCCTTGTTACTTTGATAAAAGTTCTCGTTGATGTTATTCTGTTTGTTTGCAGTTACGTTATTCAGAAAAAATGGGTATTCAAGAGTAAAAAATAAAACAAGAGAGTGTGTGCGAAGCACACGCTCTCTCTATATATGCTGTATTCGAAAATAAAAACCCCGATCGTTCGGGGTTTTTGTTTTTTTTTGAAAGATCAGAGCTCGCGTCTGCCCTCGAGAGCATACAAGAGCGTCATATCGTCAGTATATTCAAGGTCTCCTCCCGCGGGTATGCCGAAAGCAAGTCTTGTGATCTTGAGACCCATAGGTTTCAGAAGCTTTGTAAGATACATAGCCGTAGCCTCACCTTCTACGGATGGGTTTGTGGCAATTATCACTTCTTTGAGTTCGGGATCTGTAACCCTTTGCAAAAGCTCTTTGATTTTCAGCTGTTCGGGACCGATGCCGTCAAGCGGTGATATAACACCGTGAAGAACGTGGTACAATCCGTTGTACTTGTTTGCTCCCTTAACACGCTCGATCGCCATTAACACCTTTGCGTCCTCAACGACGCAAATGACCGATCTGTCTTTTTCGGTATTGCGGCAAACAGCGCACAAACCTTCCTCGCTGAAGTTATAGCAAGAAGGGCAGTAGTGTATGTTCTTTTTTGCGTTAACAAGTGCTTCCGCAAATTTCAAAACCTCTTCTTCTTCGGAATCAACTATTGAAAAAGCGAGTCTTTGTGCGGTTTTTCTGCCGATTCCGGGGAGGTGCTGAAACTGTTCGATCAGTATTTCGAGAGGTGGAATAAACTCTGACATTTTAATTAAAACATACCGGGCATATTGAGGCTGCCGGTTATTTTCTCCATTTCAGATTGATTGGTATCTTCAACGGTGCGAACAGCTTCGTTGAATGCAGCAGTCAAAACGTCTGCCAAGGTTTCGGTATCATCGGGATCAACGATAGCTTCGTCGATAACGAGTTCGGTTATTTGTTTTTTTCCTGTAATTTTCAAAACGACAGCGCCGCCGCCCGCTTTGATCTCATATTCGCGGTTATCAAGGTCAGACTGCAATGCAGCCATATCCTCCTGCATTTTCTGTGCCTGGCGGAGCATAGCCTGCATATTCTGAGGTCCGCCGCCCATTCCTTGCGGTAATCTTGCTTTCATTGGTGTTTTTCTCCTTAAAATCTATATGTTTTTTATTGACTGTTTTGTATTATTTCTTCGATACCCGATTCGTCGTCAAAATTAGGCTTTTCGGCGTTTATCTCAACAATAATATCGGCTGAAGTAAGACTTGTTCCGTCAACCGAGTTGATGAGCGATACAATTGTATCCTTAACGGTCGTTTGGTTGATAACGTCATAGGTAAACGTGCCGGGAACGCGTATAACGACCTTGTCGCCGTCTTTATAAGCATAAGCCCTTGTCAAGAACGAAGAGGTGCTCATGTCACTTTTTGCATATTTTTTTACGACCTCGGGCCAGTTGCTTAACTGTTTCAATACCCTTTTTTGTGTTTTATCTGCGTATTTTACCTCGGTCTGTGCGGGTTGTGTATTCACAACTGAAGGGGAGGGGAGTTCTTCGTTTTTGTTTTCCGTTTTTTTCTCTTCGGGCTTAACCTCGGTTTTCGGAGCAGAGATTATTCCGCCGGCGATCTTATCTTCAAGGGCCGTTATTCTGTCTACGAGAGCTTCGTACGTTGACGAAAGCTTATTGTCGCACATTTTGATGAGCGTCATTTCGGCGCATATTCTCTTAGACGAATTAGGCCTTTGCATCGATGTCAAGGTTTCTTCAAGCTGGTTAATATGAGAGGCAATGGTTGCGTTTGAGAACTTTTGAGCCATAGCCTTTATTTCTTCGAACTCGTTTTCGCTGACGTCGAGATAATTCTTGGGGTTCTGAGTGTTTTTTATGACAAACATATCTCTGTAATAAGAGAGAAGATCGCCCCAGAAAACAGATATATCAAGAGAAGAAACGTGAAGTGTGTTTATCTGTGAAATGATGGTTTCGTAATCTTTATTGAAAATAGCATTTATGGTATCGAAAACGCTTTTCCTGCTGTTCGTACCCGTAGTTTCGATTACTTTGTCGACTGTGATCTCTTTGTTTTCGCCCGAACATAGCTCAAGCATACTGATGGCATCACGCATACCGCCCTGTGCAAGCTTGGCGATCAGAAATGCGGCGTCATCTTCTATCGACAATCCCTCTTGCTGCGCAATATAAGTCAGTCTGTCCGCAATGATCTTCGTCGGGATCCTTCTGAAATCAAATTTCTGACAACGTGAAAGAATGGTTGCAGGTATTTTCTGAGTTTCGGTCGTTGCGAGTATAAAAACAACGTTTTCCGGAGGTTCCTCGAGCGTTTTCAAAAGCGCATTGAAGGCACTCGCTGAAAGCATGTGAACCTCGTCGATGATGTAAACCCTGTTTTTTAGTTCAGACGGAGTATACAAAACCTCGTCTCTGATATCTCTGATGTTGTCGACGCCGTTGTTGCTCGCAGCGTCCATTTCGTATACGTCTGTAGCCGTGCCTGCGTCGATGGAGAGACATGCCGAGCAAGCGTTACACGGATTGCCGTTTACGGGGTTTAGGCAGTTTACAGCTTTTGACAGAATTTTTGCGCAAGTAGTTTTACCTGTTCCTCTTGAACCGCAGAACAGATAAGCGTGTGATGTTTTGTTGTTTGCAACCTCGTATTTGAGAATAGAAGTGATGTGGTCTTGTCCGCAAACGTCCTCAAAATCGGCAGGTCGCCATTTTCTGTACAAAGCCTGATGCATAGGATCACCCCGAAAGATAATAAATAAGCAAGATGCAATGTAAGACCATACACCTTTAAGTCGAATTCAGACATATACGCGTTAACCGTACATTCCACTCGGAACAGGCGTCCTTGCGGCACATCGAACATACTGCTTAATGCTGCTCGGTTCCCCGCCTGACATGGTTCACAGCCATCAATTGCGCAAGACCCATTCTTCAACGCAGAA
>JAZNOI010000009.1:0-27903 GCA_045580755.1 Eubacteriales bacterium
TTCATCTTGCCGTTTTCATCCTCAAATATTCTCATCTTGCTGATCTTTTCCGCAAGCATCACAGCTTCGCTTTGAGTATCGCCCTTGGCAACCCCAATCAAAAGCAAAAAACCTTTACCGATCTGTCCTACAACGCTTCCGTCTACTTTAACACAAGCCTCGGACACTCTTTGAATTACAATTTTCATATACTCTGCCTCTTAGGTGTATCCTCTCATTATATCGTTTACACTCTTGACCGTCTTCAGTCTCGATACGATAGACTTATAGTGGTCGAGGTTTTTACATCCCACGACTATATTTATTATTATCTCGTCGTTCGGTCTTGCCTGGGTGTTTATCTGCATAAGCGTAACCTTCATTTCAGCCAATATCGTTGTAATATCGGCAAGAAGCGTCATGCTGTTCGTTGCATAGATCTTCAAAACAGCCTCAAAAACGCCCGCTCCCTGTGTCATAGACGGCATATCCCAGTATGCGCTGACCCAGCGGTCATTGTATTCTTCTTTTATTATATTTGACTCAACGTTCGGACAGTCTCTCTTGTGGATCGAGATACCGTATCCCTTTGTTATAAAGCCGATAATGGAATCGCCCGGCAAAGGATTACAGCACTTCGAGAATTTAACCTGGCAATCGTCAATACCGTCGACGATAACCCCGCCGTTGTTCTTCTTGATCTTATGAGTCTGAAGCTTGTTTATGTCAAACTTACCTGCATTCCCGTCAACCTTTACAACACGGTCAAATTCGTCACGGAGCTTCTTTTCTATCTTCGAAATACTGAGTCCGCCGTAACCTATGGTATTGTAAAAATCGTCAAGAGACTGCACGCCGAGTCTGCTTGAAACGTTCGTCAAAACCTCGTCGCGCTGAGCTTCTGTGTAATATCTGTCGTATTTTCTGAATTCTTTTTCGATCTCGGTCTTTCCGACTATGATATTTTCCGCCTTACGCTCTTTTTTGAACCACTGGCGGATCTTAGTTCTTGCTTCCGAGGTCTTTACTATATTGAGCCAATCTCTGCTCGGACCTTTTGCCCCCGACGAAGTGAGTATTTCTACGATCTCACCGTTTTTTGGTACTCTGTCAATGGGCACGATGGCACCGTTTATCTTAGCCCCCACCATCTTGTTTCCAATAGCCGAGTGTATCGCATAAGCAAAGTCGATGACCGTCGAGCCGTACGGCAGAGTTATAACGTCGCCTTTAGGGGTAAACACAAACGTTTCGTCATGGAATATGTCGATCTTGAGCATATCCATAAACTCGTCAGAGTCTCCCGAATAGTCCTGACTTTCAATGATCTTCGCTATCCAGTTAAGCTTTTCGTCTATCTCCTCTTTGCTCTTTTCGCCCGTCTTGTACTTCCAGTGCGCAGCAATACCGTATTCGGCGACCTGGTGCATACTCCACGTTCTTATCTGCACCTCAAAAGGAACACCGTCTCTGCCTATGACCGTCGTGTGAAGAGAACGGTAAAGGTTAGGTTTCGGAGTCGAAATATAGTCTTTAAATCTGCCCGGAATGGACTTGAACATATCGTGGATTATTCCGAGAACGGTATAACACTCAAGCTCGGTATCAACGATTACTCGAAGAGCATAAAAATCGTATATCTCGTCAAACTGCTTGTTATGCTCAAACATCTTCTTGTACGTGCTGTAAACCGACTTGATCCTTCCGTCAAGAGTAAATTTTATTCCGTTTTCGGTCAGCTTTTCGGCAATAAAATTACGTGCTCTGTCAAGAAAGTCTTTATTCTGCCCGTACTTCTTCTGAATATTCTGATTGATCTCCTCATATCCGATAGGATCGAGATACGCCAAAGATATGTTCTCGAGCTCGTGATTTATCTTCTGCATACCAAGTCGGTGAGCCAAGGGCGCATAAACGTACATAGTTTCAAGCGCGGTTATCCTCTGTTTTTTTGGCGGCTTTGCAGAAAGAGTGCGCATATTGTGCAGTCTGTCACAGAGTTTTATAAATATGACCCTGATATCCTTGGACATTGCGAGAAACATTTTTCTGAGGTTTTCCATATGTTCCTCTTCCTTGTCCTCAAAAGGAATTCGGACAAGCTTCGTGAGTCCGTCGACGAGCATAGCAGTCTCGCCTCCGAACTCCTTTTCTATTTCTTTAATGTCAACTCCGCAATCCTCAACGGTGTCATGCAAAAGTGCCGCACAAATCGAGTCGGTATCCAGCTCGAGTTTTGCAACGATCTCGGCAACGGCAATGGGGTGAGAAACAAAGGGCTCTCCGCTCTCTCTGTACTGTCCCTCATGCAAGTTTTTCGCCAACAGGTACGCTTTTTTGATCTTGTCAATATCGTAGTTCTTGTTGGTTTTTTCAAGCATTGTGATAAGCTTTTCTATATCGGAATACATATAATCCTCTTAAAAAAATATTACTTTTCTACCCTACTCTTGAGCCACTTAAGTATAGAAGATTTTTCAAGGTTGATCTTATTTACTATCTCACTCGTCTTGAAAATATATTCATCCTCTACACCGTCGCGGCACTCAATTCTAAACACGTTCGTTTCCTTGAGAATATCAACGATAAATCTTATCTTGACGTAACCCAGATTCTTAAGCGATTGCTCGAGAGAAATAACCGAAATATTCTCATTTCCCTGGCGCAACTCTCTTTGAACTGCATAATAAACGTTTACAAAATCTTCTCTTGTCGGTACGATCTTTTCTGACGATGTTATCATACGACCTTCTTTGATCTCGTTATACGCCCGGCGCTTCTCTTCTCTGATACGCTTCGTTTCTCCGCCGGGAATCACGTCGCGTAAAGTAAACTGAACGGTTTTATTGCCCATATACTCATTCACGTCAAGGTTGAATACAACGTCCGCATAATCGCCCGCAAACAGATTAAGATCTGCGGGATTCTTTCCGAAATACAGGGCAGAAACAGTCTTATTCCCCTTTTTCAACGTATACTTCGTATGTCTGTTTGAACCGATCGCCATAACGTCGCTTATCATCGCATCTTTCAAAACGAATACGGGAACGGGATTGGATATGCCGAACGGCTCAAGCATAAACAGCTCCTCTGCGTTAGCGAGAGTTATGTCGTTTTCTTCGACCTCGGCATCAATATCGATCTGCGTAACCATATTCTCGGGTTTAAGATGCATTCTTGCATATTCGTTTATTTTCTTTTTAAACTCCCCGAGTTTTTCTCTTTCGATCGACAAGCCCGCAGCAAGCTCATGACCGCCGTATTTTATAAGCAGATCGGAGCAATAACCGAGAGCATCAACGAGGTTAAGCCCCTTGATGCTTCTGCCCGAACCCTTGCTAACGTTGCCGTCAAAAGAAATAAGAATGGACGGGAGATTGTATTTTTCGGTAATGCGTGACGCAACGATACCGATAGCACCGTTATGCCAGTTATCTTCGGCAAGAACGATAACTTTGTCGTTTTCAAAGTCGTGCTCTTTCTTGATCTTTTCGTACGCCTGTTCAATTATCTTGTTTTCTTCCGCTTGGCGCATACGGTTCGTATCACAAAGCTCGGATGCGATAATCTTTGCCTCGGCATAAGAATCGCACAAAAACAAGTCAACGGCTCTTGTTGCATCGCTTATTCTGCCTGCAGCATTTATTCTGGGGGCGATAACGTAACTGATCAAAGTCGAAGTTATCCTTCTGCGTTTTTTCTGTTCTCCGAATTTCGGCGAGGTGATCGCTCCCGACATTTCAAGCAAAGCCTCGATACCGGGACGTTTGTTCACCTCAATAAGCTTCAACCCTCTGCTGACTATAAGTCTGTTCTCGTCGACAAGCGGCATAACGTCCGCCACAGTTCCTATCGCAACTATGTCTCCGTATGTATCGCATATCTCTTTCAGCCAGTCTTTTTCAATGTTGTTCTTTCTGCAATAAGTGCATTCAAGAGAACAAAGAAGTTTAAATACAACGCCGACTCCGGCAAGCTCCTTAAACGGATACTGACAGTCCTGGCGTCTGGGATTTACTATAGCGCAAGCCGAGGGGAGTTCACTCTGGCATTCGTGGTGGTCGGTTATAAGTACGTCAAGACCGAGGCTTTTTGCATACTCGGTCTCCGCAACCGCAGTAATACCCGTATCGACCGTAATAAGAAGCTTCGCATCTTTTTCAGCAAGGCTTTCTATCGCCGACGGGTTGATCCCGTAACCTTCACCCGTTCTGCTCGGAATATAGAAACTAACGTCTCCGCCCTTAGCCTTCAGGTAAAGATAGAGTATGCTTACCGAGGTAACGCCGTCAACGTCGTAGTCTCCGTAAATAACTATCTTTTCGTTCTTCTCCAAAGCGCCGAGAATCCTGTCAACAGCCTTATCCATATCCGCCAACAAAAAGGGATCGTGGAAGGATATGTTTCCGTTTTTGATAAAACTTTCGGCAGCCTCGGCAGAGGTATATCCTCTGTTGTAGAGCAACTTCGCCGTCAAATGCTTGATCTTGAGTTTTTCGGCAATCTCCCTGACGGCAGCCGCCTGCTCATTACATGCGCACTTGACGTGCCATTCTTTCTTTTTCACCATCTTTTTATATCTCACTTTCATTTTTTTACGAACGTTAAAGTATTCTCACTATCCTGCTTACAGCTTGTTTTTTTTCAGCCTTGTTTAAAACAAAACTGAGAAAAAGAAGTGAAAACACGAGCACGATAAACGTCACCACTATTGCCAAAGACTCTCCCAAAAGAGCTTTCGCGAGAAAATACGACGCTATCGCAAATACTATCGGGAGCAAAAATACGATAAATGCATTTTTCAGCACTTTCGACGTATCGGTCTCAATTTCAACCCTATCTCCCACCGTTGCATTAACGGTATTCGATGCCGTAGCACAAACCTTTTTGCACTTTTCTGCGCAGCCGGCGGCATTTTCACACATATCACATGCAGACTGTCTGTCACATTCCACCCTTGCGATATCACCGTTTAATTCAACAACAGTTCCTATCTGTTTCATATCATTTTCAGCCAAAGATCGGCCTGTACCTTTCAATTATTCTCAAAGCAACTCGGATACCGTCCACCGATGCACTTGTAATACCCCCGGCGTAACCGGCACCCTCGCCGCAAGGAAACACGTTACTGTCTCCCGTCGATTCGGTAAATTCGTTTCGCGTAATCCTAATGGGCGACGACGTTCTCGTCTCAACCCCCGTCATAACTGCATCAAGAGGCGCATACCCCTTGATCTTTTTCTCAAATCTGACCAAACCCTCTTTCAAAAAAGAGTTTACGTAACATGGGAACAATTCGTTCAGATCACACAGTCTGTTTCTTGCCCCGTCCATATAAGAAGGCAATATTCTCGTCGGCTTTGTTCCGGACATACCCGCGAGATAATCCCCGACCGTTTGAATGGGAGCACCGTAGTTACAGCCGCCCATTTTAAACGCCCTTTGTTCAAGCTGTCTTTGAAAAGCCATTCCGTCAAAAAGTCTGTTTCCGCAATCTTCCGGCGAAACGGATACGACCAGCGCCGCATTTGAATTCTTTCCGTCACGGGCGTAATTGCTCATACCGTTTACAACGACCGAGTTTTCTTCGGACGCCGCCTCGACAACGTGTCCGCCCGGACACATACAAAATGTATAAACCGCTCTTTCTCCCTTACGGTATGAAAAATTATATTCGGCATTGCCGAGTTTCTTGGCGTATTTTCCGTATATAGAAGCGTTTATCTCCTCGCGCAGCTGTTCTACCCTGACTCCGACCGAAAACGCCTTCGGGATCATATCAACTCCGATTTCGGCAAGCTTTTCATAAGTATCACGTGCGCTGTGCCCCGTCGCAAGAACAAGAGCACCGCAAGAGATCTCGCCCTTGTTCGTCTGTGCTATGATCGAATCTCCGCATCTTTTATAACCTTCAAAACGGGTGTTAAAAAGCACCTGTCCGCCGCATTCAACAATTCTGTCTTTGATCGAGGTTACGATCTTTCCCAAATTGTCCGTTCCTATATGCGGCTTGGCATTCGTCAAAACACTTTCGGGTGCTCCGTGTTTTGCAAACGTCTCGATCACATATCGACACTTTTTATCGTTGATCCTTGTAACCAATTTGCCGTCGGAAAACGTTCCTGCGCCTCCTGCGCCAAACTGGACGTTGTTCTCCGTATCGAGTTTTCCCTCTTTTCTGAACAGTTCTACACTCTTGTTTCTCTGCGCAATATCTCCTCCGCGCTCGACAACGATAGGACTGTATCCGTTTTCGGCAAGCACGAGTGCACAAAACATCCCGGCAGGTCCAAAACCGACTATAAGCGGTCTTGAACTCATCTTATCCTTTCCGAAAACGATATCGAGTCCGCCGTCTTCAAGGACGGTAGCGTTCAATTTCTTCAACGATTCATCGGAAATATGCTCGGAGCAAATATCAGCACACACGGAATAAACCGACGTAATGTTGTTCGTATGTCTGGCGTCTACCGACCTTCTGTAAACGGAGACTTCAGAAAAATTTGATGCGCCTATTTCTTTATTCAGTTGTTTCGACGCTGCTTCAACAGCATCTCTCTCGGTCGCATCAGCCTTTAATCTGATGTCTCTGATCACAATTCTCATCAAAAAACCGCCGTCTTATTTTATTCTTACACTTACGTTGTACTCGTCGATCTCGTACACATCTTCAAATTCGTTGGAAATACTGATGATCGCGGGCAATCTTACTTCTCCGTCTCCCGGATTATAACCCTGGAGATTTACCGTAACGTTTATATCGTCAGCACTTATCTGCGGCAAAACCGTTATCGGAGCTCTTACGGTGATATTTAAATTTTCAACCAAAGGCTCAACTTCAAGCCCACCCGCATTTATATAAGTGATGTTGCTTACGTTCAACGATTTCGTCGACGTGGTAGTATGCTTTACGTCAACCCAGGCAACGTTCTGGTCATCAACGACCGAAACGCCTGCCGGAAGCTTGATCTGGTAGGACTGAGCTCCCTCTTTGCAGTTCTTCTCATCAAGGGTAACAAGCTTAATGCTGTTTATGTTTTTGAGAACCGACGTTTCACCCTTGATCTTAATTCGTTTGGGTGTAACCGTAATATCCACGTTATTCTTGTTAAAATAGCCGTACTTAAAATCGTATGTCAGGTCGACCTCTTTTTCGGCAGATACTTTTACCGTTACGTTTACGTTCTTCGTATGCATCGTGATATAGTCGTCGTCGATCGGCTTATTGTCTTTTCCGACGAGCTTCAAACCAACGACCGTGCTGACAGTCTCGGTGAGCTCTCCGAGCGAAAACTCGGCAACGGCATTTTCAACGCGGCGCACTTCGGAGGCGGGCCCCGTTATCATTATCTTTTCTATTGCCGAAAACTCTACGTCAAAACCTTCGGGAATGGGAGTGTCGATCATTTCGGGTTTCACGGCAACACTCGTACTAAGCTTCTTATCTATGAGCACCGAAATACTCTCATCAGATCTGTGAACGACCTCGCAACCGCCCGGAAGAGAGATCTTTACGTCAAGCTCGTGAACGCCCTCACTCTCAACTCCCGATACGTCAACGTATGCGTGAACGTCGTCAGGGGTCATATTATTTATAACGTTTCTTTTGCCTTTGACGATAATTGTAGTTGTGGCACCTCTGCCGTCCAAAACAGCCCATCCCGTCTCGTCGGCAAGATATGACTCGTTTTCAAATTCTATCGGTAAGGTAAACTCTTTTTCAAGGGTTATAACGTCTGTACTCATGGCGTAAAACCAAAGGAAGAATGCAATAACCAAACACAGTATCTTTGCGACGAAATCCATTATCTTTCCCGAACCCGTTGAGTTTTTACCGTTATTGGTCTTTTTATTTTCAGTCGAATTCATTGCTCGTTATCTCCATCAAACAAATCTAATTCTATCTTATCGGCGGACACCGGCTTTTGAGCAGTCTCGGTCTGCTTCTTCTTAGGGGGCTTTTCCTTTTTCTTTGCTCTGTCGCCCTTCTTCGTTATTCTGTTAAACAGCATCTTATGATTTTCTTCATCTTCGGGTGCAAAGAACGCCATAAGCTCTTTTTTCAAACCGGCATAATCGTAGTTTCTGTTTATTGCACCGTTTCTTGCGAGTGATATCTTTCCGGTTTCTTCGGAAACGACCAAAACCAAAGCGTCGCTTATTTCGCTCATACCGATCGCCGCCCTGTGTCTCGTGCCAAGTTCTTTGTCAATAGCAGTATTGTCCGACAAAGGAAGATAACATCCGGCTGCACACACCCTGCCGTCTCTTATAACGACTGCGCCGTCATGTAACGGGGTATTTTCAAAAAATATATTTCTCAACAAAAACGAAGAGGTATCTGCATTCACGATAGTTCCGCTCGATACTATATCGTTCAAGCCCGTCTGATTCTCGAAAACTATCAGCGCGCCCGTCTTATCCTTCGCCATTTCGCAAACCGCATCGCACACTTCGTTTATCATCTTTTCTGTATTCTCGATGTGCTTTTCACCGAGGTTCTTCAAGCCTTTAAGCGAGGTACCTCCCGCTTGCTCAAGAACGGATCTGAGTTCGGGCTGGAAAATAATTACTATGGCGAGCAATCCGATCTGGAAAAAATTGCTGAAAATAAATCCTAAAGCACTCAGCGAGAACACCTCGCTCAAAATGTTTACGAGCACTATAACCACAAGTCCTATCGCAAGCTTTCCCGCTCTTCTTTCTCTGATAAATTTGTAAACATAGTACAAAAGAACAGATACGATGAGTATGTCAAAAAAATCGTTCAATCCAAACTGGAACGCATCCAACTGCTCCTTGAAAACCTTTATCAATTCCTTTATGTACCCGTTAATAGTAACCACCGCCCCAAAACATTTTTAAAACTTAATCTATATTATAACATATATATTTCAATTTGCAAATAGTTTATAAGCAATTTTTACCGATTTTTGCGTTATTTTTTCAATTTTTCGATAGTTTTCCCATTTGCCGAGCCGCAGGCAACAAATAAACAGCCGTAATATGTTGTCGTTTAGTCGATTAAAAAAACTGATATTAATTTTTTTCAAAAATATTCGAAAAATATTCGAAAAAATGTAGATTTTCTGCACTCAAATGTGATATAATGGATTTAATTATGCAATCATTACGAAAAATACGGAGCAAACGATGAGCAATTTATCAAAAAAGGTTTCAAATGCGCTGAAAAAAACGGTCGACAAGGTAACACTTTCGTTCTTCAAGCCGTATACTTCTGCCGTTATTACCGTCGGCGGAAGCGGGACACGCATGAACACCCCTGATGGAACAACAAAACAGTTTATTGAACTTTGCGGAATGCCGATCGTTACGAGAACCGTTTCGGAATTTCAAAACTCCGATTATATAGACGAGATCGTCATCGTTTCAAAAGAAGACGAGATCGGCCTGTATGACGAAATGATAAAAAAATACGCTTTTACAAAGGTAAAAGCGATAGTTAAAGGCGGCTCTACCAGACAAAGATCCGTTCTCAACGGATTTGATGCCATTTCGGAAAGATCCGAATACGTTTGCATTCACGACGGCGTCAGATGCCTCATAACAAAAGACAATATACGAAGCGTTGTCAGAGAGGCGTATTCGATCGGAAACGCCTGCGCTGCCACAAAGATCTACGATACTCTGAAAATGTCCGATTCGTCGGGCAATATAGAATCGACCTCCGACAGAAGCAGGGCGTGGGCGGCACAAACGCCGCAGGTATTCAAAACGGACGTTTCCAGAGCGTGCGCCTATCCCGCCGACAAAGAAAAATTTGAGGCTACCGACGACTGTATGCTCGTCGAGCACTACGGTTTTAAAATAAAACTGGTCGACTGCGGCAGAAACAATTTAAAGATCACGACACCCGACGATCTTGTTTTGGCACAGGCAATAATCGAAAACAGAAATCCTAACGAAAAACAAAAAGGATCCAAAAAAATGAAGATCGGACACGGTTACGACGTACACAAGCTTACAGAAAACAGAAAACTCATTTTGGGCGGAGTTACTATCCCATACGAAAAAGGGTTAGACGGACACTCGGATGCCGACGTATTGGTCCATGCGATCATGGATTCTGTCATTGGCGCTTTGGGTCTTGGAGATATCGGAGTCCACTTCCCCGACAGCGACAAAAAGTATAAAAACATAGACAGCTGTATTCTTGCGAAAAAAACTGCAGAGCTTTTGACCGAAAAAGGTTATAAAGTCTCAAATATAGACGCAACTCTCATTATGCAAGCACCAAAAGTCAGACCGTACATCGAGCAAATGCAGAAAAACATTGCCGAAATATATTCTGTCGATCCTTCTTGCGTAAACATAAAGGCAACGACCGAAGAAGGACTTGGCTTTACCGGCGAGAAGCTTGGAATAAGCGCACATTCCGTTTGTCTTATCGAGGAGATATAAGATAAAGGGAGCGATATGCGCCCCCTTTACACCTTTGATTTAAACGTTCCCTATACTGTCTTTTGGGCAGTACGATCTCTATATAATAACGGATACACACAGGATCAATCACACACATCCTTCGTTTTTGCGGTCGAATACCGTTTCCCTTCCTGAACGACTCCGTTTTGGTTGCCCGATATTATTTTATGGTTTTATCCGCCTTTCGACACAAAGCTAAAACAAAGCAACGGAGCAACATTTTTATAAAACGTGTTTATTTTCACATTTCACTTTAAACAACAATTCTTTTCGGAGGAATTATACCATGATAAAAATTTCACCCTCTATACTTTCGTGCGATTTTTCAAGACTCGGACAAGACGTTGAAAAAGCCGAAAAAGGCGGCGCCGAGTATCTCCATATCGACGTTATGGACGGCGTTTTCGTTCCAAACATATCGCTCGGCTCGGGAGTACAGAAATCACTCAGAAAACAGTCTGAAATGGTGTTTGACACGCACCTTATGATCATCGATCCGATCCGCTATATAGACGATTTTTACAAGGCAGGCTCGGACATTATTACAATCCATTACGAAAGCTGCAAAAACGTTGAAGAAACGCTTGAAAAAATTCGTTCTCTCGGCATAAAAGCGGGTCTTTCCATAAAACCCAAAACGCCCGTCAGCGCTATTGCACACCTTTCGGGAAAATTCGATATGCTCCTCATTATGTCGGTCGAACCCGGATTCGGCGGCCAGTCATTCATTCCCGAATCGATCGACAAGATCAAAGAGGCAAGAGCCCTCTTTCCCGACCTTGACATCGAGGTTGACGGCGGTATAAACGCCGACAATATCAACGAGGTCGTTAAAGCGGGTGCAAATATACTCGTTGCAGGATCTGCTGTTTTCGGCAAAGAAGACGTTGCTGAAGCTATCGCAACCCTTCGCAGAAACGGCGAGGCTTAATTATTCACGCGATCAAAAAAACAAAGGGGTTAGATTGATGAAAAAACTCAAGATCTCCGACTACGTCAACGCTATGAAAAACGAAGGACTCTTCGTTTCGCACACGTTAGAAAACGATATACTCGACAGCTACGTTGAGTGTCTGACTTACGACACGCGCGAGCTGTCCGACAACGCGCTTTTTATATGCAAGGGTGCTCATTTCAAAGAAGAATATCTCGATTATGCTTTAAAAAACGGTGCTCTTTGCTATATAGCCGAAAAGTCATTTGACAGACCGAACGGCATTTTCGTTTCGGACATACGAAAAGCGATGCCTATTCTTGCATATCACTTTTTCGACAACGCGCCCGCCAAGGTCGTATCAGTCGGAATTACGGGGACGAAGGGCAAAAGCACGGTTACTTACTATCTCCGAACGATTATCGATCTCTATATGGAATCACAAAAAACGCCCCCTTGCGCAGTAATTTCATCAATTGACACTTTTGACGGTGTAGTTAATTACGAATCTCACATAACGACTCCCGAAGCCGTTGAGTTTTACCGACACTTCGACAACGCCCACAAAAGCGGTATAAAATACCTAGTGAGCGAGATCTCCAGCCAGGCTTTAAAATATGACAGAGTTTCGGGTGTTAATTTCGACGTAGCGGTGTTTACCAACATCGGAACCGACCATATAAGCCCCGTCGAACATTCGGACTTTGAAGACTACTTCTCTTCCAAGCTTAAAATATTTGATACTTGCAAGACCGCTTGCATCAACAGCGATTCAGATTTTGCCGACAGGATCATTGCCTCGGCAAAAGGAAAATGCAACATCGTTACCTACGGAACGAACGAAAGCGATACAGTATACTGCAAGTCGATCGAAAAAAGAGGGGACGCATTTTACTTCGACGTAAAAACACCCGATTTTGAAAAAGAACTTTGCATAACCATGCCGGGCATTTTCAACGTTTCCAACGCGCTCTGCGCAATAGCCGTATGTCACATTCTCGGGATCCCGCCCGAATACGTTGCGAAAGGACTCGAGATCGCTCGCGTCAGCGGAAGAATGCAGGTTTATAAGAGCAATGACGAAAAAATTGCGATAATCGTCGATTACGCTCACAACAAAATGAGTTTCAAAGCCCTTTACAATACAGTCGGGATCGAATATCCCGGATACAGCGTTATTTCGGTTTTCGGCTGCCCGGGCTGCAAAGCACATTTGAGACGTGTTGACCTCGCCGAAGAAGCTGCCGCAAATTCCGATTATATCGTAATCACGGAAGAAGATTCGGGCGAAGAACCATTTGAATCCATAGCAAACGATATCGCTTCAAACATAAAAGACTGCCCGTTTACCAAAATCGAGGACAGAGGCGAAGCTATCAGAAACGCGGTATTTGATTTTAAAGCTGACAAAAAAGTCATACTCTTTACCGGAAAAGGCGAAGAAACAAGACTAAAGCGCGGACTCGTATACGAGGACTGCCCGACCGACGCTCAACTGTCGATCGATATTTTAAAAGAATACGACTCTTTGCTCGTTCACGCAAAATAATATATAAACTTTTCGAAAGGACACACTTTATATGTGCGGTTTCACAGGTTTTTTCTCAAACAGCCAAGAACTGATAAACAGAGATGAAATAATCAAAAAAATGAGCGATACGATCATACACAGAGGTCCCGACAGCGAAGGAAGCTTCGTCGATGAATTCGTATCTCTCGGTTTCAGAAGACTCAGTATCATCGACCTTGCAGGCGGTGATCAGCCCATACATTCTCAAGACGGACGTTACGTAATAGTCTTTAACGGAGAAATATACAATTACAGAGAATTGCGCGAAAAGCTTATAGAAGAAAACGGCTGTTCCTTCTCCACAAACTCCGATACCGAAGTTATTTTGAATACCTATACGGTCTATAAAGAAAAAACGGCATCAATGCTTCGCGGAATGTTTGCTTTCGTGATCTACGATAAGCAGGAACACACTCTTTACGGTGCAAGAGATTATTTCGGAATCAAGCCTTTTTATTACGGCGAATTCAACGGAACGCTCCTTTTCGGCTCCGAAATCAAATCCTTCCTCCCTCATCCCGATTTCAAAAAAGAAATAAACCCCGACGCATTGAAAATGTATCTTGAATTCCAGTACTCTCCCACAAAAGAGTGTATATTCAAAAACGTTTTCAAACTCACTCCCGGCTGTTATTTCACTTACGAAAACGGAGTATTCACCGAAAATAAATACTTCGAACCGATTTTTTCTCCCGAGAAAAGATCGTTTGACAACGCCGTTAAGCTTATTGACGAAACGGTTCTCTCCTCTGTTGAATATCACCAGATAGCCGACGTTGAAGTAGGTTCGTTCCTTTCGGGCGGCGTTGACTCAAGCTACGTTGCATCCACAGTCAGAAAAGGCAGGATCAAGCCGATGAAAACTTATTCCGTCGGCTTCCAGATCGAAGGCTTTGACGAGACAAACTTGGCAAAAGATCTGTGCGATATACTTAACATTCCAAACAAGATCAAAGAAATTACGCCCGATGAATTCTTCGATGCACTGTCAAGCGTACAGTACCATTCGGACGAGCCGCACGCCAACCTTTCCGCAGTTCCGCTCTACTACCTCTCTTCTCTTGCAGCTAAAGACGTAAAGGTCGTTCTCAGCGGAGAGGGTGCTGACGAACTCTTTGGAGGATACGATTGGTATATCCAGAGCACTCCTTCAAAAATATATCAAAAACTCCCGTTGTCATTCAGAAAAGGTATGGCAAAACTTTTCTCAAAGTTCCCGTCTGCTCACGTTAAGACTTTCTTTAAGACCAATGCACAAAAAGTCGAGGATACTTACATCGGACAAGCATTCATTATGAACGACGAACTTGCCGACAAAATCACAAATGACAAATACAAGAGCAAGCTCACATACAAAGACGTAACCGCTCCCTATTACAAAAAAGTAAAGGACTGCGACGATCTCACCAAAAAAATGTATCTCGATATGAATCTCTGGCTGCCATACGATATTCTTCTCAAAGCAGATAAGATGACTATGGCACATTCACTTGAAGCACGAGTTCCCTATCTTGACAGAGAGGTATGGAATGTTGCAAAAACCCTTACGTCGAACCAGAAGATGAAAGGCAGACACACCAAGAGAGCATTTAGAATGGCTGCTTTGTCTCACATTCCTCAGGAATGGGCAAACAGAAAGAAAGCCGGATTTATGGTTCCTTTCAGAGTATGGATAAGGGATGCAAAATACGGCGACAGGATCAAAAAGCAGTTTAATTCCGACTATGCAAAAGATTTTTTCAATACGGATCTTCTGAACGAAATGTTAAAACAGCATCTCGAAGGAAAGGCAAACAACGCACGCGTTATCTACACCGTTTACTCTTTCCTTCTCTGGTATGAACAGTATTTTGTTTTGAGATAACAAACACCTCACGAGGTTGACATTATGACAAATAATAATTTTTTCCCGATCGTGCTCGGAAGCGATGAAAACGCATACGGAACCTCCCGTCTTTTTAACGAAGCATACGGTATAAAACCTTTGCTTTGTTGCACGAGACAGCTCGTTCCGACAAGCAACAGTTCTCTCTTTACGGTCAGAAAGATCGAAAACTTTGACAAGGACGAAGTCTTCCCCGGTGCACTTTTGTCGGTCTTGAAAGAATATAAAGAAAAGTACGAAAAGCTTATCGTTATCCCCTGCTCGGACTATTACAGCGCGCTTATGTCAAAACATTACGACAAATTCGAGGGACTTGTAGCAAATAAGTTCATTTCTCCCGAACTGCTCGACACACTTGATACAAAAGATAAGTTTTATGCCCTTTGTGAAAAATACGGCATGGACTATCCAAAAACCTACGTTGCCCTGCCGGAAGACAGGATCGATGCTGTGAACAAGCTCCCGTTCGATTTTCCCATAGTAGTAAAGCCCGAAAACTCCAACGCATACGAATACCTGCACTGCGAATTCGAGGGTAAGAAAAAAGTCTTCTTTTTCTATGACAAAGAGTCATACGTAAAAGTAATGGGAAGCATGAACGATTCGGGATATAACGGCAAGTTGATTATCCAAGAGTTTATTAAAGGCGATGATTCCGATATGAGAGTTATGAACTCATATTCCGACTCACAAGGAAAGGTACGTCTTATGTGCCTCGGTCAGCCTATCCTCGAAGAATATCACCCCAAAACGCTCGGCAACTATGCCGCAATAATTTCCCGCGGCGACGAAGAGCTTTACAAAAAGATAAAATCTTTTCTTGAAAACATAGGCTATATCGGTTTTTCAAACATCGATATGAAATACGATCGGGATAGAAAAAAATATTATATGATGGAGATCAATCCCCGTCCCGGAAGAAGCTCGTTCTTCGTTCGAAGTGCCGGACACAATATGATGAAGTATCTCGTCGAGGACACGGTCTTCAACAAAGAGTATTCCTGCACTTTCAACCAAAACGCATCTCTTTGGGCAAATGCACCGAAGTCGGTCATTTTCAAATACGTTGACGATAAATCCCTAACAGATGAAGCTAGACAGCTTATCAAACAAAAAAAATACATGCGCACGCTTGACTGCAAAGAGGATTTTAACTTTAAACGTTGGCTAAAGATCAAGCGTTACTATCTCGGACAGTACAAAAACTTCAAAAAGTATTTTTTCAAAAAGAAATAACGTAAAGAAAGGCTTGGTCTCAAGCCTTTTTTATTTTCGAAAAATAAAAGCTACACCATTTTGTACAAATACCGACTGTTATTTTTGGAAACTCATTTTCGGCTATTTGTCCGTATCGGTTGACAACGGCGAGAAATAATATTATAATATTTTTATATATGTATAAAAACTTTTAGGGAGATTTGATCTATGATTTTTTTAGGTTTGGACGTAGGCAGCAGCGGATGTAAATGCGTTGCTTTTTCCGAAGAAGGAAAATTTATTTATAAGTGCTACAAAGAATACACAACTCGTGCAGGACAGGCTGATATGAACCCCAACGAGATGTTTTCATCGGTTCTTGAGGTCATCAAGGGATGCAGCGCGAACATCAAGGCAGATGAAGTCGGAGCGATCTCTATCACCTCTTTCGGCGAGTCGTTCGTACCCGTTGACAAAAACGGTAACGCTCTTTCAAACATTATTATGTACACCGACAAGCGCGGTCTTGCCGAAACAGACAGACTTATAGATAAGCTCGGCAAACAGAAGATCATGGACATCACTTGCGATAAACCCGACGCCATGTATTCTCTTCCCAAGGTTATCTGGTCTATGGAAAACATTCCTGAAGTCAGACAAAACGTTTGGAAGTTCTTGCTTATCGGCGACTACATCGCATTTAAACTCTCGGGCGAAGCAAAGATAAATTACAGCCTCGCTTGCCGTTCTCTCACGTTCGACGTTGAAAAACGTTGCATTTCAAAAGAAATACTTGATGCAGCAGGACTTTCTCCCGATCTCTTCTCCGAACCCGTTCCCTGCGGAAGCGTGGTCGGACAGATGCTCCCCTCTATCGCAAGAGATCTCGGACTTCCCGCAACCACGAAAGTCGTTATCTCTGCTCACGACCAGGTTGCAGCGGCATTGGGCGCAGGCGTTCTCAACGAAGGCGAAGCCGTTGACGGAACGGGCTCCGTTGAATGCATAACCCCCGTCTTTAAAGGCATCGTCAGAAATCCCGAATTCACAAACAACAACTTTGTATGCGTTCCCCATCCCGCAGGAACAGATCTTTATGCTACATATGCATTTAACTTTGCAGGCGGTGTTTCATTAAAATGGTTCAGAGACTGCTTTGCCTCCAATCTTAAACCCGAAGCTGCTCAAAGAGGCGTTTCCGTTTACCGTATTCTTGACGAAAATTGCGCAACTGCCCCCTCTTCGGTTATTGTCGTTCCTCATTTCATGGGTGCCGGCGGCACACCGGACCTCGTTGCAAACGCTAAAGGTACGATTACAGGTCTTGATATGGCAAAAGGACTTCCCGATATATACAGAGGCTTTATGGAAGGTCTCACGTTCGAAATGGCTTACAACCTTGAAACATTGGAAAAATTCGGAATCAGAGTTGACAGTCTCAAGGCAACGGGCGGCGGTGCAACATCTCCCATTTGGCTCAGAATCAAATCCGATATACTCAGACGTCCCATAACTCCCCTTGTTACAGACGAGGCGGGTGCGGCAGGCTGCGCTATGCTCGCTGCCGTTACGCTCGGCAAGTACGACAATCTTGCTCAAGCGGCTGAAAAATTCGTCGTTTACGGAGAAACTGTATATCCGGAAGATAAGTTCGCAGATATTTATGCCGAAAAATACGAAAAATATAAAAAAGTTCGCTCGGCACTCCTCTATCTCTAATAAAATTTTTAAAAGCCTTTTTCAAAAAAAGGCTTTTATTTTTTTGAATCAATATACTTTTTTCGTACATAATAATATCATACCGAACAAGGAGGATATTATTATGAACAATAATTACGGTTGCAACACATCCAACAAAAACAGATGCATTGAATGTACGGTAGTAAGCTGCGCAAATCATTGCCAGAGCGATAACTATTGCGCACTTGATAAGATCTCGGTCGGAACACACGAGAGCAATCCCTCTGAAGTAAAATGCACGAACTGTAACTCTTTTATCCCTAAACAGAACGGCTGAGAACAACGTTTATAATTTTTCAATTATAAACAAAGATCCCCTCGAAACGCTTTTCGTTTCAAGGGGATCTTACTTTATTTAATAATTATTGACCTGCTTTAAATTCAACGACTATCTTGAACAGTTCTGCCTGGTTGTTGAATTTCTTCGTTTCCTGCTCTTTTCTGAAGTTTGCGGTCATATTGATAACTCGCATACACATCAAAGTATCGTCCGGGAATACTTCAAACGCCGACACATAGCTTCCGAGATCGGTTTCTTTAAACACAACTGAGCTGTCGTCAAAAGCGTGCTCGGACTCAATTCCGATATCGGACAGTTTCTTGAACATACCAAAATCGTAATCTTTCGCATAAACCTCAGGGTCCAAAAGCAAAAGATAGGCATCCCCGCCTGCCAAGTGCACCTTGTATTTATCCCACATATCGTAGACAAACTGCATATCGGGCTTATATTCTTCGCCTATTGCCTCCGCCTCTTGTTTGTATATCTCAAGCTGCTTATCAGTCAGCAACGTGATATCAACAAACTGAACCACCTTGTCTCCGTCATCGTTCATATCCGGGATCAGATCCTCAAAGGCATCTTGGATCTCCGTTATCTGCGTCGGTGTAAAGGACTTAGGCCCGGCATACATAACATATACGTCGACCTCCTGTTTTCCAAACATTTGAATCGACGTAATAATGAGAAACACCGCAACAAAAATTCCCGCCAAAGTGTGCCACTTGTAGTGATACCAATAATTATCAAGCCACTTCAGGAATTTATTCATTCTTATTCTGCTCCTTTTCGGCTTGCTTTGCGTTCTTGGTGATCCTAACGTTTTTTACACAGTAAAGAACCATAGAGTTAAGCATAAGAACGATACATATAGCAATCGAAATGTTGGATACAAGAGGAGTAATGTCCTGCCATATTATGTGGAGCGCCATCATCGCATACAAACCAAACGTGGTGAGCTTTCCGTGCCAAGCGGCTCCGTGTACTTCTCCGGTACTCTTGATTGCCAAAAAAGCAACTATTCCCGAAGAAAGTTCTTTTATTATCAAAAGCACGAGCGGAATCCACATAGCCTTTATCATACTTACGCTGACAAAGCAATAGAGAACCGCGATCTGCGTCAGTTTATCAGAAATAGGGTCAAGTGCCTTTCCAACGGCACTTATCATATTAAAGCGGCGAGCAATAAAACCATCAACTACGTCGGTAACACCCGAGAGTACCAGTATGGCAAATGCAGCGGGAATCTCGTTTTTCTCGTAAAGCCAAATAAAAACGGGAATCAGAGCAATTCTGAACATCGTCATAATGTTCGGAATCGTAAAGATCTTTATCTTTCCGTCCTCTTTAAAACCCTCTTTGAATTTGCTTTCCATACTACTCTCACCACTTTTCTGTTGCAAAAATCTTCATTTTTCGATATTTACACTTATTAGAGTATAATTATACACCATAAAAAAATATTTTACAAGTGGTTTTTGACAGAAAAAAATATTTTTTTTGATTTTTCTTGATTGTTTTTATTAAATAATAAAAAAATGTTTATACTGAGTTTACAATATGCCTTTATAATTGCTCTATATTGCTTAAAATATCCAAATTTTACACCAAAAAATCACATTTACTTTTAACAAGAAGGTGCTATATTAAATGCTTCAACTCAAAAAAATCAAAAAGGACTATTCGGCAGGAAGCACGGTAGTTCACGCTCTTAAAGGGGTGGATCTCACTTTTCGCTCGTCCGAATTCGTATCGATCCTCGGTCCGTCCGGATGCGGAAAAACCACTATGCTTAACATCATCGGCGGTCTCGACCAATATACTTCGGGCGACCTGGTTATAAACGGACGTTCGACAAAAGATTTTAAGGACAGAGACTGGGATACGTACAGAAACCATTCGATAGGCTTTGTTTTCCAGAGCTATAACCTTATTCCCCACCAGTCAGTTCTTCAGAACGTAGAGCTTGCTCTCACCCTTTCCGGAGTTCCAAAAAAGGAAAGACGTGCAAGAGCAAAACAGGCTCTCATCGACGTCGGTCTTGACGGTCAGTTTAAGAAACTGCCTTCGGAAATGTCAGGCGGTCAGATGCAGAGAGTTGCGATAGCAAGAGCACTCGTAAATAATCCCGATATCATCCTTGCCGACGAACCCACAGGTGCTCTCGACACGGAAACGAGCGTTCAGGTTATGGACATACTCAAAAAAATATCCAAAGATAAGCTCGTTATCATGGTTACGCACAACCCCGATCTTGCAAATAAATATTCTACGAGAATCATCAATATGCTCGACGGTGAGATTACGGGCGACTCCAATCCACTCTCTGACGAAGAGTTTGCCGAGCAGTCGAAAAAAGCGAAAAAACGCCTCGAAGAAGAAAAGAAGATGAAAAAGCCTTCTATGTCTATTTTCACCTCTTTCGGACTTTCGCTCAAAAACCTCTTCACCAAAAAAGGCAGAACAGTGCTCACCTCGTTTGCGGGAAGTATAGGCATAATCGGTATCGCATTGATCCTTGCCGTTTCCCAGGGTACAACGGCTTTTATAAACGGCGTCCAGGAAGAAACGCTTTCGGCATACCCATTGACTCTCCAGGCACAAACGATCGAAATGTCATCGTTGATGGAAGCGTTTATGAACTTCACAAACGAAGACACCGAGCATGAAAACGATGCCGTTTACAAAAAGGCTGCGCTTTATAATATGATAAGCGCAATGAACAACTTAAAAGAAACCAAAAATGACCTTAAATCATTCAAGGCTTTTCTTGAAAAAGAAATGAAGGAAAACGAAGAACTCGATCAGGCATTGAACGGCGTTCAGTATTCTTACGACCTTGATCTGCATATTTACACAAAAACAGTCGACGGAACCATTCTCCGCGCCGACCTCGAAGAAGTGATCGCTTCTTTGATCATGGAAAACATAAAAGGCTTTGACATAACCGCGATCACCGCGCTTTCAGAGCAGTCGGGTATGTCGTCTATACAGAGCATGGGCGGTATGGGTGGTATGGGAACCACCCTCTGGCAAGAACTTCTCCCCGCCAAAGACGGCGCGCTCATCAACCCTCTTATTTACGAGCAGTATGATAAGATCTACGGTGAATGGCCCAACAGCTACGACGAGATCGTGCTTGTAGTAGATAAAAACAACGAGCTTGACGACGTAACACTTTACTCGTTGGGACTCCTTCCCAAAGCCGAGATCGACAACCTTGCAAACGCTGCACTGTACCACGAAGAACTTGACGATCAGATCGTTACTAAATGGTCGTATGAGGATATATGCAATCAAGAATACAAAGTTATTCTGAACAGCCAGTCTTTCGCATACAACGAGATCACGGGTACTTATGTTGACCTCCGCGAAGACCCCAGCAGTCTGCTCTCGCTTTACAACAATGCACTCACCCTCAAGGTTACGGGTATCATACGCCCATCTGACAGAGCTCAGGCGGCTATGTTGCAGGGCAGAATTTGCTACACCTCCGCACTTACAAAACACGTGATCGATCTTTCAAAAGACTCGGATATACTGACAGCACAAACATCTTCACCAAATACGGACATTTTCTCGGGACGTCCCTTTAGCCCCGAATCGGGTAAAATGACCGACGAACAAAAAGCAGAAGAATTTAAAAACTACATCTCAACGTTGGATACGGCGAAAAAGGCTCAGTTGTTCCAAAAAATATTCTGTACTCCCACAGAAGAAGAACTTACTCAGTATCTCAAAGCAAAATCCGACGATGAGCTCAAAATGACCATCATTTCACTTGCGGCCCAAAGATCACCCGCAAACGCCGAACAAATCCAAGAAATGTTCATGCAGATGACTCGCGAGGAGCTCGACGGCTATATCAACACACAGAAAGAACTTAAAGACGTTTTCAGACTTCTCTGTGCAACCGAAAAGATCACTAAGCCTCTTAATATGACTCCCGAAGATTTCTTAATGCAGTCGGGCGGAAAGACATTGGCTGACTTTACCGTTGAAGAATTCTGTTATATTCTCCAGTCCACACCCGAACAGCTCGCTATGCAGCTTGACGGTATGATTTCAGCATCAGATGCAAAGACTCTTGCATTCTATTACGACGAGACGATGGAGTTCTCTGAATCGACTTACGAAAACAACCTTAAACAGCTCGGATACGTCGATATAGATTCCCCTGCTGCAATCAACCTGTTCGCATCATCATTTGAAAACAAAGACGTGATCGTTGACGCGATCACAAAATACAACGAGAAAGTCGAAGAACTTAAACGTATCTCCTACACAGACTTCCTCGGAATTATGATGTCATCTGTTACGATAATCATCGATGCCATCACCTACGTCTTGATCGCATTCGTATCGATTTCACTTATTGTATCTTCGATAATGATCGGTGTTATAACACTCATTTCGGTTCAGGAAAGAACGAAGGAGATCGGTATATTACGCGCGATCGGTGCTTCAAAGGGCGACGTTTCCGGAATGTTCAATGCAGAAACGATGATAGTCGGATTCTCGGCAGGTCTTTTAGGTGTCATTGTAACATATCTGCTCTGTATCCCGATCAACTACATCCTCCGCACACTTACCGGTCTTGCTAACCTGAAAGCCATCCTTCCCATAAATGCGGCTGTTATACTCGTTCTTATAAGCGTTGTTTTGACACTTATATCGGGACTTATTCCCTCAAGAAGTGCCGCAAAGAAAGACCCCGTAGTTGCTCTCAGAACAGAATAAAAAACATAAAGCTCCCGAAAAATCGGGAGCTTTTTTACACAAAAAAAAATACACGGGTATGTATAATTTAAAAACACATACCCGTATTATTTGAATACAAAACAGAGAGAGTGTGCACGAAGCACACTCTCTCTGTTTTATTAAAATGCCCAATTACCGTTTTTGAATATCTGTACGGTCTTACCGTCGAACGTCTCCGCAACTATATCAAGATCCTCTGTTCCTATCATAAAGTCAACGTGGATCATAGAATCGTTTATTCCCTTTTCGTGAAGTTCTTCAAGCGTATAATTATCAAAATTCTTTATCGTATTGGTAAAGCCTCTGCCCAGAGCAAAATGGCACGCCGCATTTTCGTCAAACAACGTCGTATAGAACAGCACTCCCGAATTGCGAATAGGCGAATCGTACGGAACGAGCGCACACTCACCTAAATATGAAGCTCCTTCATCCATACTTACGAGCTTTTTGAGAAGCTCTTCGTTCTGTTCTGCCTTGACCTCGACAACCTTTCCGTTTTCAAACTTCACATAAAAGTTGTTGATCACCTCGCCTTGATACGACAGGGGCTTAGACGAATAAACAATGCCGTCCGCAATACCTTTCTTAGGCGAAATAAACACTTCTTCACTGGGAATATTTGCATTAAACTCAACGCCCTGAACAGTCTCGTGAGCTCCTCCGAGGAATTCGGCATCTTCTATCATACCGACCTTGAGATCGGTTCCGTTCGACGCTTTATAAATAAGAGTCTTTATGCCGAGGCTGTTAAGGTATCTGCACTTTTCGTGAAGATTCTTGTTATGAGCATCCCATGAAGCGATCGGATCTTCGTCACAGCGAGACGAATACAAAATCGCCTCCCAGAGCTTTTCAACGGCAACGCTCTTTCTCTCGTTCGGGAACACTTTTTTTGCCCAAGCTACGCTCGGAACAGCGGCAATACACCACTGATATTTATTGTCCATCTGATCGCGGTAGGGTTTTGTTATTGCTCTCTGCGCCTGAGTCGCACGGCTGTATTTATCCTGGTTTATTCCCTTCAAACCGTCGGGATCTGCCGAATGGAGATGTATCATTGCGGGAAGCTTTTCAAGTCTGTATTTTAATCTTGCCTCCTGGTATTCCTCGATCCTGCTCAGATCCTTCAAAGTGCGGTATCTGACTCCCAACTTTGTCAAAGGCTGATAGTTCCAGTCAACGACAACTCTTTTTGCGCCCGCTTTATAACATTCTTCCGCTACAAGCGCAACAAACTCGGGCTGATCGGTCTCGGCGTTTATAACGACTTCCTGACCTTTCTGAACGTTTACACCAACTTTGGTAATAAGCTTTGCATAATTTCTCAATACTTTTTTTGTCATAAGATCTTACCTTTATATCAGTTTATTTTTTATTATTTTATTCTTTTTACTGTGTTTTTACTCTCTTTTTTGGTTTTATACATATTTATTATGTCCAAAACCTCGTCTTTACTTTCGGTCGTAAATATAAAATGGGTATCGAAAACGCCATTTTTCTTCAGAAGATCGCTTTTATCAGCCATATAGATCGGAACAGAGTTTATAACTATCTCTCTTCCGCCCTCTTTAAGCACGGGAAAAGCTATCTTTTTTCTGTCTCTCAACACTTTTTGACCGGTCTTTTTTTCAAGTGTCATAAGAGGAACTCTTCCGTATACAACAACACTTTTTTTGCCCTTTATATCGCGTATCTGTGCCAAAGTTAACTCGGGTGAAACGATCACACTGTCCATTTCGTCGTATGCAAGTATGGACTGATTGTTATATACATTAAGCCTATAATCTCCATGCACGACAAAACCGTATTTTTCGGCTAATTCTACGTGCCCAACGTTGCCGACGAGGCAGTGAACGGCACCGTTATTTTTAGCCTTTTTCAGTTGTTGTTCTACCTTTTCGGTCTCACTGTCAAATATAACAGGCGGCATAACAACTCCGTTCGCCTTCCCCTTTGTAAATCTTTCAAGCGGTAGGTAAACTATATCAAAATAGTCGGTTTTCGGAACAGACTCAACGTTAAAAAACCTTGCACTTCTCGTCTTGTCGCACCTTTTTTCGCTCTTTGTTAATCCGATCGGATCAGGCAAACGTCCCTTTCTTTCAAAAGTCGAAATCTCCTGTTTTTTTCTTCCGACGGGAATCTGCTTTATACTTGTATTCTTTGTTGCTTCTTTATCGTTTGAGCTTCGTATGCCGAGCATTGAATTATCGATCTTACCGACGTAATATCCGTCGGAAAAACCGCTTCTGCTGAATACCGAAGCCAGTTTTTCTATCTCTTTCGGACTTGCGTTTCTGTATTTGTCAAGCAGTCGTCTGTACGTGCTTACGACCGAATAAACATAAGAAGGAGATTTCATTCTTCCTTCTATTTTCAACGAGGCAACCCCGAAATCGACAAGCTCTTTAACGTGGCTTGCAAGACACATATCTTTAAGAGAGATAGGATAAGAATTATTATACGGCAGTCTGCACGGCTGAGCACACTCTCCCCTGTTTCCGCTGCGATTTCCTATAAAGCTGCTCATAAGGCATTGCCCCGATTGGCATACACACATAGCTCCGTGGATAAACATTTCGATTTCTATCGGAGAATCGTTTACAAGAGTTTCAATATCTTTTTTTGACATTTCTCTCGCGCACACCATACGGGAAAAACCGCTTTTTGCCAGATACTCTGCCGCACGAACGTTATGTCCCGACATCTGCGTACTTGCATGTAATTCAAAATCGGGCAACAATCTGTGAAGCGCTCTTGAAAAACCGATGTCCGCCGTAATCAGAGCATCGACCCCGATCGAGTACAGTCCCTCTGCATATCTAAGTGCCTCTTCAAAACATCTGTCATATATGAGGGTATTCAGAGTAACGTACAGCTTCACTCCGTTTTTGTGACACAAAGAGACAGCCTTCTCCATCGCCTCGTCGTCAAAATTCTTTGCATTCATTCTCGCATTATAAAGCTTTCCGCCGAGGTAAACGGCGTCAGCCCCCGCAAGAATTGCGGACTCCAGCGTTTCCGGTGATCCGGCAGGTGCCAATAGTTCCGGTAGCTTTCTCATTGTATCACCCCTCTTCTTTGATAATAAAATAAACTCATAAAATCCCAAAAAACTTTACCCTTTCTGTATTGAAAAAGCAAAGTTTTTTGAATAACCGTATTACAATTTGATGATCTTGTTTTGCTCAATAGCTTCTTGAGCGAGGCAAGCAGTCTTAAACGCAGAGAATACGCTTTCGATCGTGGGATTTCCCTCAGAATCGTTTTCGATCATATCGATAAGAGTACACACCTGACCGTACATATCTTTATACTGCGAATCGTTGTTTATGATCTTGTATTCACCGCTTTCGCTGTCATAAAGAGTTATAAGGTCGCCTTCTTCGCGATCGTTTGCTCTCATCTCTTTCAAAACGAGGGATATTCTTCCCTTCGTTCCGATAAACTCTTTCATATTCTGAGATTCGATGCTCATGTTCCAGCCCGCCTCGTAATAGCCTACACAGCCATTTTCCATACGAAACGTCATTATAGTATAATCATAATTCGGCGATGATTCATCGATCTTCGTTCCGATTCCGGACACCTCGCATATTCTCGAACCGGTGAACCACTGCATAACGTCAACATAATGAACTCCGCAATCAAGCACGGGAGAACAGTCTTTCAAAAGATTGGAAAAACGGTTACTCTCCAGTGCGTGATGGTTCTGCACCATTCTGACCGTTTTCAGCTCACCGATCGCGCCGTTTTTGATCATCTCGCCGATCTTTATGTAAGATTTATTGTGACGAAGAATGTGAGCAACGAGAACTTTTATATTCGAATTCTTTACGACCTTTACGAACTCCTCGCCGTCGGCAAGGTTGGTTGCGATCGGCTTTTCACAAAGAACGTGTTTACCGTTGTCTGCACATTCCTTCAATATCGGAAGATGCGACGAGGTATAAGTGGCAATTATTACTATGTCTACCCTGTCGTCTTTTAAAAACTTATGATAATCCGTTCCGTATTCAAGAGCGGAATACTTTCTTGCGGCAATTTTTGCGTTCTCTTCCACACTGTCAATCACTGCCACGATCTGTATGTTATCTCTGTAATATATGTTTTCGAGATGCTGACATCCTATGTGCCCGCAACCGATCACCATAACTCCGTACCTTTTCAAAACCAAAAAATCCCCTTAACAGCTTAGAAAACTTTATACTCTACGTCTACCCATTCATTAGGTTTTTCCATTGCCTTCAGTCCTGCCGTACGCATAGCCATAATTGCAAGCGATTCCTTGTGATCGACAGGGATCTCTTTATTCATAAAGAAGTTGCACAAAGCTTCTGTGAATACCGGCCAGAAAGGTTCTACTGCCTTTACGACCTTGTGCGCATTCTTTTCTGCGGCAAGCATCATATAAGGGAAACGCTTGTCCATATGTCCGCAGATGCTCGCAGGCATACCGTCCGCAAACTCTATTCTGAGAGTATAATATCCCTCGGCACTTATATACATTACCCTCTTTGCATCCTTCTTCACGATGCCCATCAAAGGTTCAAACATATGAATAGAATATATATCAAAATCATTGGGACCGAAACAGTCTATCGCAACCAACTCGGAAGCATCTATCTGGTCGTAATCGGGAGCATATCTCAAAGCCGACGTCGTGTATACGGGCGTGTTATGCTTTTCAGCCAAATCGAATATTCTCTTGCCCGATTCATAATCGGTCGTGAAAGTCTTATCTATAAAACAGGGTTTACCGGACTTCATTGCGAGCTCCGACAAGCTTTCTTTCATCTCGGCGTTGTCGGGAGAAAGTATGATGAGTCCGTCACTCTTTTCTATAACCTCTTCGATCGTTGCGCAACACTCTACGTTGTGCTCCGTGCACCATTCTTCAGAAGTCTTTCCCGTTTTCGGGGAAGGAATCTGACCGTAGGCATAGGCAACCACAATCTCTTCTCCAACGCAATCCTTGATAAATCTCGGATAGTTATTTGCATGCCATTCATCAAGATAATAATCGATAAATCCTATTTTAATCATAGTCATTCCCTCTTATAATTGTATTATTGCGCACATAATATGCCATATATATTTGATATTACCACATC
>JAZNOI010000010.1:0-17861 GCA_045580755.1 Eubacteriales bacterium
CCGTGTATGGACGATGACGATATGAGGAGAGGAAAACCGTCTAATCACATAGTATTCGGAGAGGCGAACGCATTGCTTGCGGGAGATGCTTTACTTACTTACGCTTTTCAGATATGCGCGGAAAATAAAAACGTTGATCCGTCGCTTTGTGCAAAAGCCGTTTCGTACTTGGCGCAATATGCGGGTCCATGCGGAATGGTTGGCGGTCAGGTTCTTGATCTGGATGGTGAAAAACGCAAACTTGACCAAAATGAACTGCATCGCGTTCACGAGCTTAAGACAAGTGCGCTTATCCAGGCGGCATGTGTTCTCGGTTGTTGCACTTCGGAAAGCGGACTTAATTATATAGAGACGGCAAAGAAATACGGAAAGAACTTAGGGCTTGCATTTCAGGTTGTCGACGACCTTCTCGATGTTGTTGGTGACGAGTCAGCACTCGGTAAACCTATCGGAAGCGATGCTGAAAACAACAAGACTACCTTTCTTGACTATATGTCTTTCGAAGAGGCGGAAAAGTATGCAAAGGATCTGACCGAAAAAGCGTGTTTGGGATTAGGCGACAGTCAAGATGCAACTATTTTAAAAGATCTGGCGTACTACTTGCTTGAAAGAAAGAATTAACTGTATGCGTATTGACGTTTATTTAACCGAAAGAAATTATTTCGAAAGCAGAAAAAAAGCGTCGGATTCCGTAAAAGCGGGGAGTGTTTTGGTGAACGGTAAAAGTATTACAAAACCTTCTTTTGACGTATGCGATTCGGACGATATATCGATCGTCGGTGAAACGTTGCGCTACGTTGGACGCGGCGGATTAAAGCTTGAAGGAGCTATAAAAGCTTTTTCCCTTGATCTGAAAGACAAAGTATGCGCCGATATCGGCTCGTCCACGGGCGGTTTTACCGATTGTATGTTACAGAACGGCGCAAAAAGAGTCTATGCTGTGGATTCGGGAAAGGATCAGCTTCATGTATCACTAAGAAACGACAGTCGTGTGGTATGCATGGAGGGGGTCAATGCGCGTTATTTGGCTGCAACTGACCTTGGCGAAAGGTGCGATTTTGTCACGATGGACGTTTCGTTTATTTCACAAACACTTTTGTATGAGGCGGTTTCATCGATTCTTGCAGAAGACGGTATTTTCGTATCGCTGATAAAACCGCAGTTTGAGGCGGGAAAAGAGAATCTCGGAAAGAATGGGATAGTAAGATCGGAGTCTGTCAGAGCTGCCGTTTGTGAAAAAGTTAAAGAAAAAGCTCTCGAATTCGGACTTGAAATTATAAAGATCATTGATTCACCGATACTCGGAGGAGACGGCAACAAAGAGTATCTTGCACTTTTCAGACACGGCAAATATAATTGCGGAGAAGAATAAAATGAAAAAAATCGCATTACTTATAAAGCCCGATACCGAAGAGGGTATCAAATGTGCAAACGACACTGTTGATATACTCTCAGCTTTAGGGTGTGAGATGTATGTTTCACCGGATTACAGACGGCTTCTTTCAAATACGAAAAACGTTGTATTCGTACCCGAAAGCGAGCTTTATAACGGAGCTGAATGTTTGATAGTTTTTGGTGGGGACGGCACTATTATGAGAGCTGCCCATAAGACAACTCTGCCTATCCTTGCCATCAACCTCGGTAGGATCGGTTATATTGCCGAGCTTGAAAAAAATGAGCTTTATTTACTGAAAGATCTGGTTGACGGCAATTACACGGTCGAAAACAGAATGATGCTTGATTATTCCGTTTACAAGAACGGAGAAGAGATATACAGAGATAATACGGTATTGAACGAGATCGTATTGTCGAAGGGAAGTTACTCGGTAATGTCCGAGATCGAGCTTATCTGTAACGGAGAAGAGGTCGGAAAATATTTTGCCGACGGTCTTATTTGTTCAACGCCTACGGGATCAACCGCTTATTCTCTTTCGGCGGGGGGCTCGATCGTTGATCCCGGAATGGAATGCTTTTGCGTATCCCAGATATGTCCGCAGTCGTTTTATGCGAAACCTCTCGTTTTTGGCGGTAATTCCGTTCTTGAATTTAAAAAAGGCAAACGAGGACACGGCAAGATCATACTTGTAAAAGACGGAGATTTTGTTACAGAGATAGACGAACAGATGACAGTATCAGTAAAAAAAAGCGAGCTTTTTACTAAACTTATAAAAATCAAGAAAAACAATTTTTACAGCGTTATGCGCAGTAAAATGACAGAAATATAAACTTTGTTTTCGGGAGATTTTTTGATGAAAAAGAACAGACAAGCAAAAATACTGGAGATCATAAACAAGAACAGTGTCGAGACACAGGACACGCTTATTGAGATGCTCAGACTCGAGGGATACGACGTAACACAGGCTACGGCATCAAGAGATATTCGCGAGTTGAATCTTGTTAAGGTTTCTGTTGACGGAGGATCGTACAAGTATGCCGAATCGCCTAAAGACGATATAAAAATTTCGGTAAAATACAAGAATATTTTGAAAGAGACTTTGATCAACGTTGATTATGCTTGCAATGCAATAGTGCTCAAGACTTATTCGGGAATGGCACAGGCTGCTGCAGCTGCTATTGACAATATGGGGTGGAGCGAGATCGTAGGGTCTGTTGCGGGAGACGATACTATTATTATGATCATGAGAAGCGACGAGAGCGCTAAAGAGTTCTACTCGAAGTTTAACAGCCTCGTCGGCAAAAAATAACAATATAAAAGATTGGGGTGACGGCAAATGCTTGCGTCATTACACATAGAAAACATAGCCGTTATACGCTGTGTTGATATTGATTTTTCAGACGGGTTTACTGTGCTTACGGGAGAAACGGGTGCGGGAAAATCCATTATAATAGATTCGATAAATTTTCTTATGGGAAACAAAACGGGCAAAGAGCTGATCAGAAACGGCGAAAAAAGCGCATTGGTTTCGGCACTTTTTAATGATATTGATATTTCCGTTATTACAAAGCTTGAAGAACTTGGTTTGAATCCGGATGAGAACGGAGAGATATATTTACAGCGGACTATGTCTTTGGACGGAAGATCGCAGATCAAGATAAACGGTAGGACCATACCTGCATCGATATTGAAAGAAGCCGCGAGCTTGCTTATAAATATACACGGTCAGCACGACAGTAAATCATTGCTTGAAAACAAATATCATATTGACATACTTGATTCTTTTGCCGACAACGGGAGCTTGATCGAGGATTATAAGATTCATTTTGAAAAAATGAATGAGCTTTCTGCAAAAATAAAGGAAACGTTGATCAGCGAGGGTGAAAAAGAACGTCTTACGGAGCTGTTGAGTTATCAAATAAAAGATATTGACGATGCAAAACTGAAAAAGGGAGAGGAAGAAGAGCTGCTTTCCCGTGAATCTTTGTTGCGTAATTCGGAGCAAGTATCGAAACAGATCAGATTTTGTTATAAAGCGCTTTATTCGAATGAGAAGGGTGTAACGGCATCAACGTTGGCGAGAAGATCTGCCGATGCTTTGAGATCGGTTTCAGATGTATTGCCCGAACTAAAGGAAAGCGCTGAAAAGTTAGAAAATTTTGCTTATGAAATGGAAGAGATCGCAGTCAGTGCAAAAGAACTCGCGGGAGATATCAGTCTAGATCCGCTCGTTGAGCTTAACGAGGTTCAAAGCAGACTCGACGTTATCCATAAATTAAAGAGAAAATACGGATCTTCCGTTGAGGAGATCCTCGAATACAGAAACAAGAGAGCCGAAGAGCTGGACAATATAAACCGAAGCGACGATCTTGTGGAGGAGTACAAGAGAGAGTTTTCGGAGACGAAAAAGCTTGCTGACGGTGTTGCGAACGAGCTCAACAAAAGGAGGCACTTGGCTGCCGAGACACTTGAAAAACAGGTGTGCGAATGCCTTGCGTTTCTTGAAATGCCTAAGGTTAAGTTTAAGGTCGATATAACCGGTTGCGAAAAATACAATTCAAAGGGCAAGGATGAAGTATGCTTTATGCTTTCCGCAAACGTAGGCGAACCGTTGAAGATGCTCTCAAAAATAGCGTCGGGCGGAGAGCTTTCGCGAATCATGCTTTCGATCAAGAGCGTTTTGCGCGAAAAGGAAAGCACGGGAACGGTTATTTTTGACGAAGTCGATGCAGGAGTGTCGGGCAAGACTTCGCAGAAGATAGGAATTAAGCTTAAACAGACTTCAGAAAGCTGTCAGGTGATATGTATTACCCACTCGGCACAGATAGCCGCTCTTGCAAAACAGCATTTATTTATTTCTAAGACCGAAAGAGACGGAAGGGCTGAAACCGAAGTTAAGATCCTCGACCAAAACAAAAGAGTGTTCGAGTTGGCCAGAATTATGGGTGGACAAGATATAACAGACGTTTTGCTTTCGGGTGCAGAGGAGTTGCTTGAAACTTCAAAGAAGTATTGATTACAGAAAACGTATTCTTTTTTGTATATTACGCATATATTTATTGTATACATATTTTGAGAAAAGAGGATTATACCGATGTCAGTTTGTTCTAACCTGGAACAGTTTATGAAGGAATGTGCATCTTTGGATTATGAAAAGGACGTAAAACTTTCCGAACATTCTACTTTTAAGATCGGCGGACCCGCCGACTATGTTGCATATCCGAAAAGTGAAAGTGCGTTGTGCGCTTTGATAGATTATCTGAATGAAGAAAAAATAAAATATATCGTGGTCGGAAAGGGAAGTAATATTCTCTTTGCAGACGACGGATACAGAGGGGTAATAGTTGTTACTACTCACCTGAAAAAAATACGTAAATCAAGGAATACACTTTATGCGGAATGCGGTGTCCCCCTTTCTAACCTTGCCGTTTACGCACAGAAAAACGGTTTGACGGGACTTGAATTTGCATACGGAATTCCGGGAACCGTAGGCGGTGCCGTTTACATGAATGCAGGCGCATACGGCGGAGAGATCAAAGATATTTTGCAGAAAAGTGCGTATTTTGACTGTGAAATATCCAAGCGGTGCGAGCTTTATAATGCAGGACATAAGTTTGGATACAGAACGAGTGTATATAACTCAAACGACCACGTTATTCTTTCGGCAGTGTTTGAGCTCAAACCAGATGATCCGGAAGAGATCAAAAAACGTATGGACGGATTTATGGCGGCAAGAAAAGAAAAGCAGCCCCTCGAATATCCGAGTGCAGGCAGTACATTTAAACGTTGTGAAGGACATTATACGGCTCAGATGATCGACGAAGCCGGACTGAAAGGCTTTTCTGTCGGAGGGGCACAAGTTTCCGAGAAACACGCCGGTTTTGTTATAAACAAAGACAACGCAACTGCCAAAGACGTAAAAGAGCTGGTATGCGTTATCAAATCGAAGATCAAAGAAAAATTCGATGTTGATATCCAGGAAGAAATAAAATATATAGACTGATCGATCAATAACTAACAGGAAGCTTGAATAGGGAAAAAATATGGAATTTATGATACTGACAGGTATGTCGGGCTCGGGCAAATCGAGGGCTGCAAACACCCTGGAGGATCTCGGGTATCTTTGTATCGACAATATGCCGGTTGCGTTTATACCGAGATTCGCTGAGATGTACAGCAAAAAACCGAATATAAACGGCAAGGTTGCTTTTGTAATTGACGTAAGAGGAGAGATCGAGTTTGACACGCTTATAGGTGAGCTCGATGCTTTAAAGGCGCGCGGTTATAAGTGTACTACGCTCTTTATTGACTGTGACAACGCCGTTTTGATAAACAGATACAAAGAATCGAGAAGGATACACCCTCTCGTGCCAATTAAGAATATCGGTATGAAGGCGGCTATTGAGCTTGAAAGAAATATGCTTCATCCTATCAAGGAATATGCTGATTACGTGATCGATACGTCATATTTGTCTGTTCGACAGCTCAGAGATAAGATTTTGACCATAAACGCCGAAGGAACGGCATCCGATATAATGATCACGTGTATGTCGTTTGGCTTTAAACACGGTATCGTGCAGGATGCAGACCTTGTTTTTGACGTGAGGTGTTTTCCGAATCCTTTTTATGTTGAAGAGCTGAAGTATAAGACCGGACTTGAAGAAGATGTCAAAAACTACGTTTTGAATGACAATGATACGCAAAAATTCCTCGAAAAACTCTACGATACTCTAAATTTTCTTATACCGCTATACATAAGAGAAGGAAAGACTCACTTGACCGTGGCGATCGGTTGTACGGGCGGTAAACACAGGTCCGTGGCTATTACCGAGGAAGTGGGAGCATTTTTAAGAGCTCTTCATAAGACGGTTATTATGCACAGAGATATCGATAGGGCATACGAATCGGCAAAAAGGGAGAAATAGATGTCATATTCGGCATTGTTGAAGAAATCACTTAAAGACCAGAGCATGAAGAAGAAATGCTGCAGAAGGGCATTTTTCTATGGCGAAAACCTTGTTTTACCGCCTAAAAAAAGAGAAGGATCGATCGATTGGGAAAAATTCGGGTATGGATCCGAAGATGATCTTTCTGAGGTAAAGTACACTAATTTCAAGTGTCAATCTTGTAAAAACAGTTTTTTGCGCGGTGTGTTTTGTGCTGTGGGAACTGTTTCCGATCCTCAAAAGTCTTTTCATCTTGAAATAAAGGTTGCAAACAGTCTTTTGGCTGATAATTTGTTTGATTTCATTACCGAATGCGGTATAGAAATGAAAAAAACAAACAGGAACGGGATCACGTCATTTTATTTAAAAAAAGCCGATGACATAGAAGATTTTCTACATTTTCTCGGTGCGGGAAAAGAGGCTTTTGAGATCGCAAACGAAAAGATCAAGCGCGATTTTGCAAATATTGCAAACAGACGAAACAATTTTGAGGTGGTAAACCTCGGCAAGACTATATCTGCTGCAGGTGAGACGACCGATGCAATAAAAAAACTGATAAAAAAGGGAAAACTGTCCAATCTTCCGAAGGGACTTATAGAAACGGCACAGCTGAGGATCGATAACCCGTTTGCCAATCTGGAAGAATTGGCGGCAATGCACTCTGACAGAATATCGAAGTCGGGTGTGAACCACAGATTAAAAAAACTCATCGAATTGGCTGACGAGGATTAATTATAAAACAAAGGAGGGCGTCGTATGGGCGATTTTGTTCACCTTCATCTTCATACAGAATACAGTTTGCTGGACGGCGCTTGCCGAATAGCCGAAATACCGAAATACGCGAAAAAAATGGGGCATACTGCCGTCGCGATCACCGATCACGGAAACATGTACGGAGTTGTTGATTTTTATAAGGCATGTAAAAAAGAGGGAATCAAGCCTATTATTGGATGCGAGGTCTACGTTGCATCACGTTCGCGTTTTGATAAAGAGTATTTAAAAGACAGCGAATATAATCACCTTATCCTTCTTGTGAAAAACGAGATCGGATACAAGAATCTTATATATATGGTCTCAAAAGCCTTCGAGGAAGGATTCTATTCGAGACCGAGGATCGACAACGATCTTCTTGAAGAGCACAGCGAAGGCTTGATCTGTCTTTCTGCTTGTGTTGCCGGCGCTATTCCTCGCATGATAATGAAGAACGACTATCAAGCAGCTTTGGATTATGCGAACAAGCTTGACAAGCTGTTTGGACGCGGAAACTTTTATCTCGAGATACAGGATCACGGAATGGATATTGAAGATGAGGTACGTGTCGGTCTCAGAAAGATACACGAAGAAACGGGCATACCTTTTGCCGCAACAAATGACGTCCACTACTTAAAAAAAGAAGATGCGTCTACTCAGGCTGTATTGATGTGTTTGCAGATGAATACGACAATAAGCGAGGGCAGACCTCTCGGCTTTGAGACGGATGAGTTTTATTATAAGTCTACTGACGAGATGACAAGGCTTTTCGGTGATTGGGAAGACGCCGTTTCGAATACTCAGAGAATTGCGGATATGTGCAATTACGATTTTGAATTCGACAAAACATTTTTGCCTAAATACCTTCCCGAAAACGGTATGTCTCCCGCAGATTATTTGAGAAAGCTTTCATACGACGGTTTTGACGATAAAATCAGCAAAACTCTTATATCCTTCACTCCCGAACACCCGATCGAAGAATATAAGCAAAGGATCGAATACGAGTTGTCCGTTATTACAAAAATGGGCTATGCCGAGTATTACTTGATAGTATGGGATTTTGTCAATTACGCGAAAAGCCACAACGTTCCGACCGGTCCCGGAAGGGGTTCGGGTGCCGGAAGTCTTGTTGCATTTTTGATCGGCATAACAGAGATCGATTCGATCAAACACGGACTTCTCTTTGAGAGATTTTTAAATCCCGAAAGAGTCAGTATGCCCGACTTTGATATAGACTTCAGCGACGAAAAACGAGATTTGGTTTTTGATTACGTATCGAGAAAATACGGCAAAGACCACGTATCGCATATTATCACGTTCGGGACTCTTGCTGCCAGAGCGTGCGTCAGAGACGTCGGTCGTGCAATGGGAATGTCGTATAACAGCGTTGCAAGGGTTGCCGAGGCTGTCCCACACAGAATTACAGTCAAGAACGAAGACGGAACCACCGAAATTATAAATAAAGTAACACTCGATTTGGCACTCGGGACCGAAAAGCTAAAGGAAATGTACGAAAACGAACCCGAGGCAAGAAGGCTGATAGATACAGCCAGAGCGCTTGAGGGGATGCCGAGACATGCCTCCACTCATGCGGCAGGTGTGGTCATTACCGATTCTCCGGTTCACAGCTACGTACCCATGGCTGTTACGAAGGGATCGCTTGTTACCCAATTCGATATGAATACGGTTGCCGACCTCGGACTTTTGAAGTTTGATTTTTTGGGATTGAAGTTTCTGACCGTTATTGAAAATACGGTTAAACAGATTAAGAGGAAACATCCCGAATTTGATATCAGATCGATCGACACCGAGGATAAGCAGACGTATAAGATGATAGCAAACGGCGAAACCGTCGGTTTGTTTCAGCTTGAAAGTCAGGGGATGAGAAGTAAGCTCGTTCAGCTGAGACCCGAATCCCTCGCGGACGTTATGGCTTCGATCGCTCTTTATCGTCCGGGACCTAAGAACTCTATTTCGAAATATATAGAGAATAAAGATAACCGAGATAATATTGAGCACAAGATCAAGCTCATTGAGCCTATTTTGAAAGAAACCTTCGGTTGTGTTGTGTATCAAGAGCAGGTAATGCAGATTTTCCGAACCGTTGCGGATTATTCTTTCGGTCAGGCGGATATAATCAGAAAAGCTATGTCCAAAAAACAGGCGGGCAGGATCGAACAGGAGAGAGCTACGTTTCTCGAGAAGGCAGTAGAAAAGGGTATTGATGGGAATGATGCTGCCGAGCTTTTTGAAGAGCTTGTTGGTTTTTGTAAATATGCTTTTAATAAGAGCCACGCCGCATCCTACGCACTCGTAACGTACAGGACGGCTTACCTTAAAGCGCATTACCCGAGAGAGTATATGGCATCTCTGCTCACATCGTTTATTGACGACGAGGAAAAGATAATCCTGTATTCAGAAGAGTGTAAAAAGCTTGGTATAAAGATTCTCCCACCCGATATAAACGAGAGTAAGGGCTATTTTAGGGTCGTCGGAGATAATATAAGATTCGCATTGCTCGCAATGAAGAACGTGGGCAGAAATTTCATTGAAGAGATTGTTCGTGAAAGAGAAAAGGGCGAATTTGCTTCCTTTGAAGATTTTATAAACCGTATGCGGGAATCCGATCTGAATAAACGACAGATAGAATCGCTAATAAAAGGCGGTTGTTTCGATTATTCGGGCGTATACCGTTCTCAGATAATGGCTGTATACGAAAACATAATCGAAAGCGTTGCCGAAAACAACAAAAAAAATGCACAGGGACAGCTTGATTTCTTTTCGGTGGACGTAGAAGCGGGAGAATGTCGCGAGTCCTCGTTCAAATATCCCGATATAGATGAATTTGAAGCAAAAGAAAAGCTTATATATGAAAAAGAATGTATAGGATTTTGCTTCTCGGGAAATCTTCTTGACGGATACTCAAATCACGAAAAAGCACTTGGATCGGTGCCTATCAATAGAGTGATCGCTTCTTTTGATAAGACTGACGGCGACGATATAACGCAGGGAACCGGAGAATTCAGAGACAGACAAAGGGTTTGGGTATGCGGTATAATTAATAAGGTTGTAAACAAGACCACCCGAAAGGGAGATAAAATGAGTTTTGTTACTATAGAAGACAGAAACTCCTCGATTGAGGTTATCGTGTTTTCTTCAGTGCTGGATGAATACGAGTATATGCTGACGCTCGATAATATCGTTGCGATCCACGGAGAGATCTCGGCTCGAACCGAAAACGAAGTGAAGATCGTAATGCAAAAGCTGGAAGTGTTAAAGAGTAATAAAGACTTTGTATACAAAGAACCGCAGAAACCGGTAAATATCCAACCTGCTGCTCCGAAAGAAAAAGTGCTCTATCTTAAAGTGCCTGATATGAGGTGCGTTGAGTTCAAAAAAACGGTAAATCTACTGGAAATATTTTGCGGTGAAACAAAAGCAGTGTTTTACGACTCGGAAAATAAACAGTATGTTGCCGCAAAGGGCAGAAGTGTGGACGTTTCTGCAAGGACAATTACCTTTTTTAAGGAGATTTTGGGAGAAAATAACGTAATTTTAAAATAAATTGCAAAATTTTTCCGAAAATAGCGACAAATCGGTAATTGTGTGATATAATAAAAAGTAATTGTATGAAATGCGCTCATCAAACACTATAACAATACCATACATTTAGATATACAACTATTTTTCCGAGATCAACACGGAGGATAAAAATGAATCAGAATAACGACAAAAAAATCGGATCGTCGAGGCCTGCAAACGGTGCGCCGAAGAGAACAAATGCACCGAAGAATGCGCCTTTTGGAAAGACTGCTGAAAAGAAGTCTGACGAAATAATAAAGACGAGAAAGAGAAAGCCTGTCAAGAAGGACGATAAAAATGCTCCGAAGGAGAGGAGTATTCTTTCGAAGGTTTTATCTACGATAGCTACCGTTATATTGACAATACTGTTGATATGCTTTATTACGGGTGTTATCGTCGTCGGTGCTTTTGCTATCTATATCAAGAATTATATCGACCCCGTAATTGAAGACTTCGATATGATCTCTACCGAGCAAAAGCTGTCGTCGAAGATCTATTATATGGATTACGAAGACAGAGTTAACCGTGTCGGAACTCCCGTCGAGCTTGAAGACGAGCGTTTGTACGGATCCGAAAACCGTATATGGGTCAGCTACGACGATATTCCGGAATATCTCAGAGAGGCGTTCATCTCGATAGAAGACGAGCGATTCTGGGAACATAACGGTGTTGACTGGAAGAGAACTCTCGGTGCGACTTATTATTTCGTTACCGGAACTGACAGCTACGGCGGGTCAACTATTACTCAGCAGCTTGTTAAAAACTTGACCGGTGATAAAGAGATAAGAATCCAGCGTAAGCTTGAAGAAATTATGAGAGCTATGTATCTCGATAAGACAAAAGATAAGACCGAGATACTTGAATTATATCTTAATACGATCTATCTGTCTCAGGGATGCTACGGCGTTCAGGCGGCAGCAAATACGTATTTTGACAAAGACGTAAGCGAGTTGTCGCTCGTAGAGTGTGCAGCACTTGCGTCGATTACTCAGGCACCTACTAAGTGGGACCCGATACAGAATCCCGAGAATAACAAAGAGCGACGCGACGTTGTTCTTATGAAAATGTATGAGCTTGGAAAGATCAATTACAGCCAATATCAAGAGGCGTTGAATACCGAGCTTGAGCTTGCAAATCGCAGAGACGAGATTCCGGGAGAGCCCAGCACCGATGAAGAGAATTACAACACGTGGTATACGGATGCTGTAATACGTTCGGTCGTCAGCAGACTTATGGACGAAAGAGGCTACCCCGAAAATCTTGCTTACAATATGATCTATTCGGGAGGTCTGAAGATCTATACCGTTATGGACCCCGATATTCAGGCGGCTCTTGATAAGGTATATGTAGAAAATACGGCTGTGTTCCAAGACCATGTTCTCCCCGGAATTATCAAGCCCGAATCCTCGATGGTAATTATCCATCCTACGACGGGCGACGTTCTCGGTATTGCGGGCGGACGCGGAAAGAAGCAGGGAAATCTTGTTTTGAACTATGCAACACAGACGACAAGATCACCCGGTTCGTCAATCAAGCCGCTCACGGTATATGCTCCTGCACTTGAGGCGGGTGTTATAACGTACGGTTCGGTATATGATGACGTTCCCGTAAACTTTGATACCGGTAAATATATCGACAACGGTGCAAGTATAACCTATTACTATCCCGAAACCGGTCAAACACTTATCAGAAATACCGGTTGGCCCGGTAACCTTCCTACCGTTTATGACGGTTTGTGTAACATTAATTACGCTGTACAGGTTTCGAAAAACACCGTTGCGGTTCGCGTACTTCAGGACCTCACGTGCGAAGCGTCTTTCGATTTTGCTAAGAACAAGCTTCATATGGACAGTATGATCGAGAGACGTCAGATATCGAACGGCGACTGGATCTCTGATAAAGGTCTTGCGGCACTTGCGCTCGGAGAAATGAACTACGGTGTTACCAACCTCGAGATCACGGCTGCTTACAGTATATTTACAAACAAGGGCGTATATAATGCCCCCAGACTTTATACCCAGGTTCTTGACAGTGATGATAACGTGATCATCGGCGACATTGAAAGAAGCGAAGATGACGTTGTCTTGACCGAACAGAATGCATATATTATGACTAAGATGTTGAAGGGCGTTGTTGATTACGGTACCGCTTATTCGGTAGGACTAAAACATCAAGTTAACGTAGCGGGTAAGACCGGTACGACGAACAGCGACCACGACAGATGGTTTATCGGATTTACACCGTATCTTTTGGGAGGCGTATGGTACGGTTACGCCGAACCTGACAGTCTTTCTAAGGTTGACGGAAACCCTGCTTCGAATATCTGGAATGAAGTAATGACGATAGCTCATCAGAAGTATTTCGAGGAAGATGCGGCAAACGGCCGTGCCCGTAAGACTTTTGAAGAGGTAAGCGGAATATACGTTCAAACGGTATGCCGCGATTCAGGAAAACTTATGACTCAGGCTTGTCTTGCCGACCCGAGAGGTCCAAGAGGAATGACGGGATACTATACGGCGGGATCCGTTCCGAGAGAAGCATGTGATGTTCACGTTCTTGTTGAATACGATACTGTTAAGAAGGCGGTTGCGAACGACGGCTGTCCCGAAAAGGATGTTAAGAAGGTCGGACTTCTTAATATTCCGAGCAGAAACTTCCCGCGTCAGCTGAGGGTTACAGACGCTGAGTTTACAATGCGAAAGATGGGAGACAAAGTTGAGCCGTGTAATAACGAGAAGCTGCCGTATTATGCAAACGAATTGAAAGGCAAGTTCTCGGGTATAAGTGGATTCAACGCCGTTCAATATAACCGTGCTTGTTACGATCATTTTAAGGAGCCGTACGTTGAAACGACGACTGAAGCACCGACGGAATCCTTGCCGCCGACCACAGATGAAACGACCAAGCCAAAACCCGACACTACGGCCAGCGGAGGTAATCCGACAGGAACAGTAGCTCCGGGCAGCAAACCTCCCGAACCCGAGACAACAGCTCCGACAGAAACAACGGGTCCGAACGAAGAGACGACGGGATAATTATGAATTATTAAACATAAAAAATCACTCTTAAATGAGTGATTTTTTATTATTTTTATTGACTTTGTATGAAAGGATGGTATAATAAGTACATACGTACGAAATAATTTTCGTTTGTAAAATGCTTCAAAACACAAGGAGATTTATTATGACGAGTGTTGAAATCAAACTTACATCTATTCAGGATATCAGAACTTTTGTTGATACCGTAACAAAGTACGGAATGGATATCGATCTTTCTTCGGGCAGATACGTTGTTGACGCAAAATCCATTATGGGTATATTCAGTCTTGATCTTATGAATCCCATTACACTCACAGCTCACGGCGATGACTGTACCGATCTGCTTGCGGCTCTCGACGAGTTTATCGTTAAATAATCATTAGCTTTTATGGGGTATACGGGGCGAAACCGTATACCTTTTTTGCTTTATTGTCAACGGAAAGTATGCGCAGAGTTTACATTCACTCTGTTGAATCAATAATAAAAAAGTATCCAAGGAGTACTTGAATACTTTCAAAATTTTAATTATAAAAAGCTAAAACTAATTTGTTGACAGTTGGGGAGGGATTTGCTACAATAAGACAGTAAACATGATCAATTATTACTTTTTGAGGATGGCTTCGATATTGCTTATTGCATTGTCGCGCAACGAGTCCTCAAGAATCACAAAAGCAACGTATTGTCCGAACTGTTTGCATACTGCATTCTCGACCTTAGGCAATTCTTCGGGGAGATATTCGCTCATCCAGTTTTCCTCGAGTGTGTCGAGGTATTCCTGTCCTTGTGCTGCGACTGTTTCGGCATCCTTTACGTTAGATGTTTTGAATACTCCAAACAGATCGGCTGTCCCTGTCGAGCTGAGATATACTTCGTATTCTTCGCAAAGGGAAGTGTCGATCGGTAGGTTTAGTTCAATATAGGCGTTTCCCGCTTTTGTAAACGAAATATCGGGAGCCGTTTCAAGCACCTTTGAAGACAGGACGGAGACATCCACGTCATTTTTGTAATTTTCGGGCGCGTTTTCGGTGTTTGTGCATGAGAACAGACAAACAGTACATAACAGAATAACAGAAATCAATCTTTTCATATAATCACCTCGTTTTTTGTGTACATTGATTATAACATGGTTTTTGTTTTTTTTCAACTAATTTTTTAAGGAGCAATAAAGTGTTTTTTTCTAACAAGAATAAAAAAGAGATTCGTCTGTACGACGTATTATTTCCCGTATGGATCCTTATGATTTGGCCTGTAACGTGGATAATATTTATTCCCGGCATTTTCTTGATAAATACAATAGTTTTGTTTATCGGCACGTTCGTTTTTAAGGTTGATGATAAACTTGCGTTTTATAAACGAAAAATATTCCCGATCTTTATTTTTGGGCTGCTTTCTCAGTTTCTGGGAAGTGCGCTTTTGATGATTTCTCAGTCTTTTGACAGCGGATTTATGTATGAGTTCATTACTGCACCCATGCTTGTGAATCCATATGACAACGTTTATTCGATGTTGTATACGATATTTGCCGTTTTGATCTCGGGACTTAGTATATATCTTCTCAACCGTTTTGTTACGTTCCGAAAATTCAAAGAGACTAAGAATAAAAGACTTTTTGCGCTGCTTATAGCGCTTTTAACGGCCCCCTATCTGTTCTTGCTTCCCACGTCGGGGGTTACGGGCGAACAGAACCCATCTTTTACGAATCATTTTGTTTGGTATGATTATAATAAGGCGGAAATATATTTGAAAGAAGATCAGTCAAAAAATATACTCGACGTTGAAACCGGAACGAGTTACAGAGACGACCTTGTGATCGCATTAAGAGAGGGAATTAACATAGCAAAAAAGGATAACAGTGTCAAGCTCGGTGACTGGGATTATAAAGTTGTTTTTTATAAAAACGGCAAGACTACCGAAAAAATGGAACCGATTTATTTTTACGAATATAACGACGATCTCTATTTTGTGAAGGGCAGCGATTCATACGTTTTACCGGAGGAGCACGAACAAAAATTTGATTATGAGATCAATTATATTTTAAATCCGCCTGTTATCACGGAAGAATAACAAAGAAGAGAGAGTGTGCGAAGATCCCACACTCTCTCTTCTTTGTTATCTTGCATATATTTCGTTGTAGTGTTTGTATTTCTCGATGTTGATCGAATCCAACTGTTCTTTTGTTATTCTGTATCCCCAGTTTCCGTCGGCTTTTCCCGGGGTGTTCAGTCTTGTGTCGGAACCGTATCCCAAAAGATCCTGCACGGGAATTATAAGAAGTCCTGCTGAACTCATAAACATTGTTTTTAAGATGGTATCGTAACAGTTATTCCAATCTTCCGAACAGTAACCGACATAATCCAACACGTTGTATCGTGTATAATTATCTAAATCCCAGATGAACCCGAGCAGCGTGTTGTTGTCGTGCGTTCCCGTATATGCCACGAGGTTGTTTTCGTAATTGTGCGGCAGGTGAGGATTGTGTTTGTTTCCGTCAAAACCGAACTGGAATACCGACATTCCCGGGAATTTACTGTACTCGAGCAGATCGTCAACTTTTTTATCGATGAGACCTAAATTCTCTGCGATAATAAGTTTATCTCCGGCGATCTGTTTGATTACGTCGATCATTTCTTCAGCGGGTCCCGGCATCCATTTTCCTTCTTTTGCGGTAATTGCGTCGGATGGGACTGACCAATATTCGGAAAGGGCTCTGAAATGGTCGATACGAACTCCGTCAAAGAGTTCGAGCATATAGGCGAGTCGCTTTTTCCACCAGGAATACCCGTCTTTTTTCATATAGTCCCAGTTATAAATCGGGTTACCCCAGAGTTGTCCGTCCTCAGAAAAATAATCGGGCGGAACACCGGCAACGCAACTTGGTTTGTTGTCCGTATCGATCAAAAACTGCTCTTTGTTGTTGCGTACGTCGCAGCTGTCATAGGCAACGTAAAAGGGAAGATCACCTATGATCTTGATCCCGTTTTTGTTTGCGTAGTCGTGAACGAGAGCCCACTGTTTATGAAAAGTATATTGAATAAACTGCCATGTGAATAAAGTATCGGCATCGGGGGCTAAAACCGTCCATTCGGTCCAAAGAGCTCCGTTGTTTGCTTCTTTCAAGGACATAAACTCACAGCAGTCGGAAATAGACTTATGATTTTTTATATAATTAATTATCGGCTGTCTGTTTTTCACGCGTAATGCTGCACTTTTTAAGAGTTCAAATCTTTCTTTTTTCAGTCTGTCGAATTCGCAAATATACGGTGAAACTTGGACGGCATTGCTCAATTGTTCTTCCGTGATAAGACCGTCTTCATATAGCTGTTCAGGGTCGATAAAAAACATATTTCCGCCAATAGACGAATAGGACATATAGGGAGAATTATGCTCGTCGGTAATACAAAACGGTAACACCTGCCAATAGGTGAACCCGCATTTTTTTAAGAAGTCTATAAAATCAAACGCACTTTTTCCAAAGTTTCCGCACGAATAATTACCGTGAAGGGATGATATGTGCATCAATACGCCACTTTTTCTTTCCATGTTAAACACCTCGTTCTATATTCTAATACATTATTTTAAAAATATCAACAATTAATTGTCAGAAACCATCTGAAATACGAAGTAATAACATTGTTTTCTAAGGGAAACGGCGATAAAATGTAAAAAAATGTAAATTTTTTGTTGCAATTCTTTAATATATAATATATAATTAATACAAGAAAAGATAATATGGAGGTAGTATGGACAAATATCTTGAATACGTTCCCGAGTCTTTTTATTCGGGCGATTGCGACGATGCTTACAGATATATGGGTTGTCATGCCGCGAAGGGCAGGAAAAAAGGCTTTGTTTTCAGAGTGTGGGCACCCAGCGCGTTAGAAGTATACGTTGTCGGCGACTTCAACTTTTGGAATACCTCCGAACTTAAGATGCAAAAAAACATGCACGGTGTATGGGAGGTTTATTCCCAATATGCAAAATTCGGTGATAAGTATAAGTATTACATAAAAAAGCATGACGGCAGTTTTGAGTACAAATCTGATCCTTATGCCTTCAAATTTGCCGAGCTTCCCGATACTTCGAGTGTGATTTATGATTATTCGTCGTATAAATGGGGAAGTCGGAGGGCCAAGCGGTCTTAGGGAAGAC
>JAZNOI010000011.1:0-8317 GCA_045580755.1 Eubacteriales bacterium
AATCGAAACCTCCTGCCCCTTGGCGCCTTCTTTGTTTTACTTTCTTGGCAAGGCAAGAAAGTAATAAAAAAGAAAAAAAGCAAAAAACACAAACAATCAGGGCTTCGCCCCGAACCCTGACAAAAGGCGCGCTTTTGAAAAAAGCGCCCTCTTGACTCCAACCAAAACTTTTAATTTATTTTTTTATTTATTATCTGTTGCTGTCCATATAATTCTGTAGGATTATTTGCGCCGAAAGGGTGTCCACAACGCCCTTTCGTTTTTTTCCTCTGGTGTTTGTTTCATTCAAAAACTGGTGCGCCGCCATCGTCGTGCATCTTTCATCAAAAAGCACAACGTCGAGCCCCGTCTTTTCTTTGAGTCTGTTCGCGAGTTTTGCAACCTTTTCAGCCTTGGGACCGAGCGTTCCGTTCATATTCACGGGATAGCCCAAGACCAAAAGCTCTGCCTGAAGCTCGGTTGCCTTTTCAGCAATCTTCTTTATAAGCCTGTTTATATCGCGTTCCTCGATATTTCCCACGCCGTTCGCAAGAAAACCTAAAGCGTCGCTTATCGCAATACCCGTTCTCGCCTCGCCGTAGTCGATTCCCATAATTCTTTTTGCCATTTCTTTTTCTCCGTCAGTTAAGCTTCATACATTCGACGACGCCCTCGATAACCTCGTCGCACCAAGCGTGTATGTCGTCAAAAGCTTCGCATTCTTTCGCAGCACCGTAAAGTCTGTATCCCAAATCTTCATAATATTTCATCGACAAATTATTTATTTCGGAATCCTCAAAAGCATCGTAAACACCTTTGACCCCCGATTCGTTTCCGCCGATTACGAATATAGGCAGGCTTTTCGGGATCTCGTTATACCACTCAAGCGACGACACCTTCATACAAAGCCTCAAAAGACCGTTTAGTGCGGCGACAGTCGGAACAAATCCACACGCCTCACCGACCGAATCCGCCCCCTCTTTCATTTTTATTCCAAGGGCATTCATAGCATTTTTGACTGCACTCTCATCTCTTTTTGAGCCGTTGTTGAACAACATCTTAAACCCGGTCGAGTTAACAGCCTTTTTCAGAGAATCGGTTGCACAAAAGCTTTCCCACAAAACGGCTCCGTCAATATCTGTCCCGTGTTCTTTTATATAGCTGCGTACGATCAGTTCGCCCATACCGCTTCCGAAAAATATATAGGGTAATCTCTTGTATTTGCTTCTCATAATAAGTCGCAGAGACTCTGCGTCGCTTTCAAGCCATTCATACCCCTTTTTCGAGCCGAACCAGCCGAGCTCATCTTCATTCTTAGCCGTTCTGCCGTGGCCGCGAAGGTCGGCTCCGCATACCACTATTCCCTTTTCGCAGAGGTATTCTGCAAAAACTTCGTAATTCTCCACGCGGTCGCACATACCGTGAACTATCTGAAAAACAGCCTTAGGCGTTACGTCGGGCGTGTATGTATAATAGATTATTTCTGTCGTCTTATCTTCCGAAATAAAACTCTTTTGCTCTTTTTTATAAGCCATTATTTTCTCTCCGTAATATTTTATATGGGCGGCACACGTCAGCACCGCCCATAGATGTCAGATCAAATTTACTCCAAGTCTGTCAGCAAACTTTTCTACGTCGTCTCTCGTAGGCACAGCTGCATAAGACCCCTCTCTCGATACCGCAATAGCGCCCGCAAGGTTAGCAAACTCGCAAGCCGCTTTTATATCACCGTGGCGCATATACTCAACAGTCAGTGCCGCGGAAAATACGTCGCCCGCCGCCGCACCGTCGATAAACGTCGTATCATACGCGGGTACGACGTGGTAGTACTTGCCGTCGTATATGAAAGAGCCCTTTCTTCCGAGCTTGAGCACTATGTATTTTGCGTTCACCTTGCTTGCCAAAGACATACACGCTTTAAGGCAACGCTCGGGATCGCCGGGATATATTCCCGTATAGTGATACACCTCTTCTTCATTCGGCGAAAAGATCTCGACATTTTCAAGAAGCTCGAGGGGTAATGACATCTTGTTCGGTCCCGCGTCTATAAAAACGGGGATCTCCTGTCTCTTTGCAAGTCTCGTTGCAGCCACGATCTCTCTGTCGGGCAACTCAAACTGCAAAAACAAAGCGTCGGGATAACACATAAACGCACTTTCCAGATCCTCTCTGCCAAAGCGCTTGTTTGCCCCGGGATACGTGATCGTCCTCGTCGTCTCCCCCGCCTCGTTTATCACCGCAGAAAAGCCCGTGGGCTGTTCTCTGTCGCGCGTTATAAAGCGTGTATCAACTCCGCAGTCGCTGTAATATTTTATAAGTCTTATTCCGTTTTCATCGTCCCCCAAACGGGCACAGAACACGGAATCGGCCGAAAGAGACGCAAAAGCAACCGCAGCCACGCTGCCCTTTCCACCCGGAACGTAGGCGTAGTTATTCCCCTCGGTTACCTGTCCTGCCGACGGAATGGTGCCGATATTCATAACGATATTCATATCCGCCCTGCCCACTGTCAGTATTCTTTTTCGCATCTTTCAAACCTTCTTTGCAAATATATTTCTATCGGATCACGGTCAATAATTAAATTCTTCGCCGCCGTGAATAATCGTAACCTTGTTTTCTCCGCTTTCGCTCTTTTCAACTCTGCCGACGATCTTTGCTTCAACGCCGTACTTTTCGGCAGTCTTGATCATAAATTCGGCATCCTCGGGAGAAACGTACATTTCAAGTCTGTGTCCCATATTGAACACTCTGAACATTTCTGCCTTGCCTACGTCCGAATTCTCTCCGATCGCCTTGAACAACGGAGGTGTGTCAAACAAATTATCTTTGATATAATGCAAACCTATACCGAAGTTCTTGCACTTTACCTGACCGCCTCCCGTGCAGTGAACCATGCCGTGCACTGCCTCTCTTTTTGCGTCGAGTATTTCCTTAACGATGGGTGCATAGGTTCTGGTGGGAGAAAGGATCGCATCTCCGACGGTTACGTTCGTTCCGGGGAGAATATCGGTGAACTTATAAGCTCCGCAGTAAACCTGTGCATCGGGGATCGTATTCGAATAAGTCTCGGGATATTTTGAAGCATACTCGTGCGCAAGAAGTAAATGTCTTGCTGCGGTAAGTCCGTTCGAGCCCATACCCGCATTGTACTTATCTTCGTATACTGCCTGTCCCGAAGATGCAAAACCGACGATAACGTCACCCGGTTTGATGTTGTCGCAGTTGATTACCATATCCCTCTTCATTCTGACAAAGAACGTAGAGTCAACGATAAGCGTTGAAACAAGATCACCGACGTCGGCAGTCTCGCCGCCGCACATGGTAATGTCAACACCGTATTTACGCATTTTTTCCACAAAAGACGTATAACCGTTGATAACGCCTGCAACTGCTTTTCCGTCAACACGGTGCGCGTTTCTTCCGATCGTATTCGACATAATAAATCCTTCGGTAGCTCCAATGCAGAGAAGGTCATCGAGGTTCATGACCATCGAGTCCTGCGCTATGTCGTTAAACGCTGTGTAGTCGCCCGTTTCTTTAAATTTTATATAAGCAAGAGAGGACTTCGTACCTGCACCGTCTGCGTGCATAGCGGCACAGTAGTTTTCGTCTCCGTTGGGATCGGGCATAAGCGTGCAGAATGCACCCTTAAAAACACCCTTGTCCAATGTTTTTACCGCGTTATGAACGTCAGTTTTTTCGGCAGATACGCCTCTTGATAAATATGCTTCGCTCATTTGTATTTCTCCGTTTCCGCCGCCTTATAACCAAAACGGCAAAGATTATATATATAATTAGCTTTATTATAACACATACTTGACCTTCTTGCAAGTCAATTCCGTCAAATTTTATCCTTATATTTCCACTAATATTTTCCTGTTTGTTTACGAAACAATAAGGAAATTTACTGCTGAAAGTTGTATAATGGGTGAAGAAGCTTATTACAAGCCAAGAAAGGACGGTTTTTATGACAGGCAAAAACAAATGCAAAATATTAAAAGATATCCGTCGGCAGATCGCCGAAAAAAATGATATTGACCTCGTAATAAAAGAATGCTCATTCCAAGGCGAGTGCAAAGGAACATGCCCCAGATGCGAAGCCGAAGTTCGCTTTCTTGAAAAAGAATTGAAAAAAAGAACAAACCTCGGGAAAGCGGTCGCTATTGCAGGAGTTGTCTCCCTGCTTGCAACAACGGCAACAGCATGCACAAATGCAGACCAAAACGATGCCATCCCCCCGAACACCGACGCCCCCGACTCCACGGAATATTCAGACTTGAAAGACGGTGAAATATTACTGGGCGAATTAGCCCCGCCCGAAACAGATCTCACCCCCGAAGGGGCCATAAAACTCGACAACCTACTGTCTAACGATAAGGCGGGGGCGCTTGAATATATGCAGTCATTTACCCGCGAGCAGATCCAACAGGAGTGGGGTAATTATTCAGTCTCGACATCCACCACAATAGAAAGATACCGCATTAAAACCGAACGCGGTGAATTCTACGTAACAATAGAATTTGATGCAAACGGCAAGCCGATCGCCTTGAACATAACCGAAATGTTTACTTCCTCTTTGCCGACCGAAACGGGCGCACTTGAACTTATGGGAGACGTAGCGTTTGTGCCGGAGGATAAATAAATGTCCAAAGAAAGCGACATTTACACAGCTCCCGTAGTAACGTACGCCAGACACAGGATCGCCACTGACGGCAACGGTGTAACAACTCTTGTATGTTTTCACGGATGCCCTTTGAGATGCAAATACTGCATAAACCCATTCTCTTTTTCGGACGGTACGAAAAAAACATTTTTGTCTCCCGAAGAACTGTACGAAAAAGTAAAAATTGACGAGCTTTATTTTCTGGCAACCAACGGAGGTGTCACGTTCGGAGGCGGTGAGCCACTGCTGTATCCCGATTTTATCGCGCATTTCCGCGATCTGTGCGGCCCGGATTGGCGCATAAACGTCGAAACTTCTCTAAACGTTCCGTGGGACAACGTCGAAAAGATCATTTGCTCGGTCGATCATTTTATCGTCGACTGCAAAGATACCAATCCCGATATCTACAAAAAATACACGGGCAAAGACAATGCCTTAATGCTCGACAACTTAAAAAAACTTATTAATCTTATATCCCCCGACAAGATAGTTTTAAGAGTGCCGTTGATACCCGACCACAATACCGAAGACGACAGGACGAGATCGATAGAGCTTTTAACGAACATAGGGGTGCGACATTTTGACAAATTCAACTACGTAATAAGATGAGACGCGTTGCAAAAACGCGTCTTTTTTCTTTTTTGATACAGATGATGAAAAGTGAAAAATTTGTGAAAACAAGTGAATTTTTCGTGAAATAGGTTGATATATTATTTTAAATTATATATAATATAAAAGATGTGGTTGGAAAAGGCGAACTGACCGCATAAAAACGATTTAAGGGTGATAATTATTTCTGACAAGGTTAGACAGTATAAAGAACAGATAAAGGGCAAACGCATTTCAGTTTGCGGCATCGGCATTTCAAATCTTCCTCTCATTGATTTTCTTCTGTCGGCGGGAGCTATCGTTACGGCTCGCGATATGAAGGGAAAAGAATTTTTGGGAGAGATCGCATCCGATTTAGAAAAAAAAGGCGTTCGTTTGATCTGCGGAGAAAAATATCTTGATAATATCGACGACGAGATCATTTTCAGAACACCCGGACTCAGATACGATAAGCCCGGCTTTGTCGAAGCAATCAAAAAGGGTGCTCTTCTCACAAGCGAGATGCAGGTGTTCTTTGACCTTTGCCCTTGCACAAAAATAGGCATTACGGGCAGCGACGGAAAGACGACCACGACCACACTCATATCGGAGATCTTAAAAGCCGAAGGCAAAAAAGTTTGGCTGGGCGGAAACATCGGAAGGCCTCTGCTCCCCGACGTTGACAAAATGTCTCCCGACGACTTTGCGGTGATCGAGCTTTCATCTTTTCAGCTTCACACGATGACGACTTCACCCGAGATCGCCGTTGTTACGAACATTTCACCCAACCATTTAGACTATCACATAGACTACAACGAATATATAGACGCTAAGAAAAACATCTACCGCCACAACGGTGACATAAAGCTTATCACGAACAAAAACAACGATATTACGTTGAAAATGGCGGGCGAAAGCACGGGTAAAGTTACCCTCTTCTCGAGCAAAGAAAAAAGCGACGTCTGTGAAGAAAACGGCGTGATCTGCGTTTACGGAAGACCGGTACTCGATACAAAAGATATTATACTTCCCGGCAGACACAACGTTGAAAACTATATGGCGGCAATCGGTGCTACCATTTCCTTCGTATCCGAAGAGAGTATAAAAAAGGTTGCGTCGTCTTTCAAGGGCGTCGAACACAGACTTGAATACGTCGGCGAACAGGACGGCGTGAAATACTACAACGGCTCGATCGACTCAACTCCGACGCGCACGATCGCCGCGATCAGCTCATTCCCCGAGAGAAACCTTGTGGTTATCTGCGGCGGATACGACAAAAACCTTGAATACTCCCCCCTTGCTCCCGTTATGGCAAAAAAAGCAAAATGCGTTGTGTTGACGGGCGCTTGTGCCGACAAGATAAAAAAGGCATTCGTTGAAAACGATGAGTTTACTTCGTCGGGCACTTTGATAAAAGAATGCGACGACTTCGAAGAAGCGATCATTACGGCAAAAGAATCGGCAGAAAAAGGAGATATAGTTCTTCTCTCCCCCGCAGCCGCAAGCTTCGATAAATTCAAAAACTTTGAAGTACGAGGCAGATTCTTCAAGGACGTTGTGCTTAACAAGATAATCAACAAACAGGACTGAATAAATTACACAGCTTTATAAGGTGCAGATGATATGTTTTTTTCAGAAAAAATCTTAACTCTCGCAAAAGAAGCGGAAGAAGCTTTAAAAGAAAGATTCGACCGTTTTGACAGAGTTTCTTTTGAAAACACGAAAAGAGTTCTCGACGCATTCGCCGAAGAACGCGTTGCCGAGGCTATGTTTGCAGGCTCAAGCGGTTACGGTTACGACGATCGCGGCAGAGACACTCTCGACAGAATATATGCAAAGGTATTCAACAAAGAAGCGGCCTTGGTTCGCCATACGATAATATCGGGAACCCACGCGCTTTCAACAGGCCTTTTCGGTCTGCTCCGTCCGGGAGACGTTATGCTTTCGGTAACGGGAAAGCCATATGACACGCTTGACGAGGTCATAGGCATTAAATCCGACGGAAGCAATAACGGCAGTCTTGCGGATTTCGGTATAAAATACAAACAAACAGAGCTTACCGCAGACGGTAGGATCGATACGGAAAAAGTTATCGACATATTAAAGACCGAAAAGATCAAGGTCGTATATATTCAGCGCTCAAAAGGTTATCTCGACAGACCCACTCTTTCGGTAAAAGAAATGAACGAATTTTACAAAGCTGTAAAAGAAGTGTCGGATGCTTACGTATTTATCGACAACTGCTACGGCGAATTCGTCGAAACGTCAGAGCCCGATGCTGACGTTATAGCGGGATCGCTCATCAAAAACCCCGGCGGCGGTATGGCTGAAACGGGAGGTTATCTTGCAGGAAACGCAAAAGCTATCGAGCTTATATCTTACAGACTGACCTCGGTGGGAATAGGAAGCGAAGCGGGCTGTACGCTCAACACTATGAAAAGTATGTACAAGGGGTTCTTTTACGCCCCTCACACAGTTGCTCAGGCGTTAAAGACGGCTGCGTTTGCGGCATACGTTTTCGAAAAACTGGGATACTATACAAGCCCGAAATGGAACGAGGACAGATACGACATAATCCAGGCAATACACATGTTAAGCGGGGACAAGCTTTGTGCTTTCTGCCGCGGCATTCAGGCGGGCTCTCCGGTTGACGCCTACGTTACACCCGAGCCGTGGGATATGCCCGGCTATTCGGACGCCGTAATTATGGCGGCAGGAACGTTTACCCAGGGAGCGTCTATCGAGCTTTCGGCAGACGGACCGATGAAAGAGCCGTATATCGCGTATTTCCAGGGCGGATTGACTTATGAAAGCGGAAAGGTCGGGATCCTTTCGGCTGTTTCCGAAGTATTGAAAGATTAAAAAACAGATGCAAGTATTAAGAGGTGCTATTATGAATATGAAAAAGTTTATTGCATTGCTTTTGGCAGTTATCGTTTGCGTAGGCGTTTTGTGCGCTTGCGATTCAAAAAGAACAGAAGGCGCTCCCGACGGAATGAAAGCAGTTACAAGTTCGGGCGATCTTCCCTACAACTTCTATATTCCGGCGGCATGGGCGCAGGATCTTTCGGCAGGTGCTGTCAGCGC
>JAZNOI010000012.1:0-20062 GCA_045580755.1 Eubacteriales bacterium
GCGAATAAAATAACACTGAAACCGCAAGGTTTCAATAACACTATTGCCGAAAAGGCAATAATATCACTCCGACAAAGTCGGAATAAAACTTGAATAATACAAATTGTTATGATAAAATGGGTTTGGGCATAGCCCAATAAAACATTTGTACTTGCAAATGCGATGCTGGTTCTAAATCAGTTAGATTTCTAAATCAGTTAGATAAATAAGAATTTGACTAACAAGGCAACCTTGAGTAACAAGTGAACTTTGTGTTGAGGAGATAAAATATGAATATAGTTCATCGACAGATTGATTTTGTGAAGGATAAAGAATATGTATTGGAGCGTCACTGTAGAATAAACTATGAATGTGATTGTCCTTGGGCTCGTGAAATTGAATATGAAGATTACAGAAAAGATTGGTTTTCGTTGAAGAATCAGATAAATGGTTTTTATGGGTATTTAGAACGGACATCTAAGGATAGCCGCACAATAGCAGAAATCATCGAAGACGAAAACGGCTGCATAATCGGGTATATATGGGTTCCGTTTTGCTTTGACGAAGAAAGCGGGTTTGCTTTTGCTGATATTCAGGATATTTACATAGAGGAGAATTATCGTCAATGCGGAGTAGCAAGCCGTCTGATAAGTTATGCGGAAGACAAGGCAAGACAAAGTGGCGCAAAAGTTATTCGTTCCGGCACAGGATGCGATAACACTAAATCTATTCAACTACATGAAAAACTTGGATATTATCAATACAGATATGAGTTTGAAAAAGTTCTATAAAAACAAATTTTAGAACAGGAAACACCGACGGATTAATAAAATTCGTCGGTGTTTTTTCATCCTTATGAGAAGTAGCCTTTTTCCTGTATCTTTTTTTATTGCCGAATGTACGAAGAAAATAATATAGTCCAATTAAAAGTTTTGGTTGGAGCCAAGAGACGCGCTTTTCCAAAAGCGCCCCTTTTGTGGGGTTCGGGGCAAAGCCCTGATTGTTTGTGTTCCCCATAAAAAACCACCCGTTTTGAAACGGGTGGAATTTTTGGGGGTTAAAGATATTCTCTTATATCTTCAGCGAGGTCGGATTCGAGGGCGATAAGTTTTTTTGCTATATCTTTTGAATCGTCGTCAGCCGCTTCGTATTGATTGAGGTATCGGCTGAGCGATTTAACTCCCATGTTACAGCCGTCGGTGATGAGGTCTGCTACCATATTATCGGAGCCGTCGAGCGCCATCATAGTGTTGGTCTTTATCCAGGACATACCTTTTGCAATGGGGTTAGGTTCTTTGCCTTCGTCGCTGAAACGGTGAAGTGCGTTTCTGATCTTGCATTCAAGATCTTCGTGCTCGGTCTTGCATACGGAGAGCTTATCTTTGAACTGTGTGTTTTTTACGTCGTCGATAACGTCGGAGAGGGAAGATATACCCATTTTTACTCCCGAATCGCATTCGCGCAAGAGTCTTATAGTATCGTGTTCAATCATTGTTTTTGATCCTTTCTTTTTGGTTTTTCTTTTTTAAGTATAACCTAAACGACACAATATTATTTTGCGTAGGTGTTATTGGTAAATTTTGTGAATAGTATTTGTTTTTTTATTGATTATTTTTTCGCGTTATGCTATAATTGCTCCGAACGATGATATCGTATTATATTTGAAAAAATACTTGTACGGAAGAATTGGAGACGTTTTATGAAACTCAGATTTTACGGAGATACCGAGGGGCTTCTTAAAGGAATAGAAGAGCTTTCGGGAGAGCTTAAATACACCGTCGGAGAGGGCGGCTATGAAATTGAGCTTGTAAAAAAAGAGCAGCCCTGCCTTGAGGTAACTTTTGACGGCAACAAGGGCAAGATCGCTTATTGTGAGAGATGTCAGTTTTTCAGAGCTTTGGGTATTGCCATTGAGCATATCAGAGACGGGGAAAAGGTATTTTCCGTAGTTGAAAAACCGCAATTCAGAATGAACGGTCCACAGATCGATATTTCTCAGGGTAACGCCGCATTAAATAAAGAAAGTGTAAAAGAGTGCATAAGGCTTTTGGCGATCATGGGAATGAACATGATCATGCTTTACAACGAGGACGGTTTTGAGGTAAAGGAACAGCCTTATTTCGGATATATGCGTCCCCGTTATACGCAGGAAGAGCTCAGAGAGCTTGACGAGTATGCCGATATGCTCGGTATTGAGATGATCCCCTGTGTTCAGACGTTGGCACACCTGCCAGACACTTTGCGCTGGAAGTGCTTCAGAGATATCACTGACTACGAGGAGTGTTTGCTCGTCGGAGAGGAAAAGACTTACGAGTTTTTGGAAGATATCATAAGATCAGCCGTTGCTCCCTTCAAAACGAAGAGAGTAAACATACTTATGGATGAGGCATTGAAGCTCGGACGAGGCAGATACCTTGATACTAACGGATACAAAGATCCCTCGGATATAATGAAAGAGCATTTAGGCAGAGTGATGCAGATAATCGACAAATACGGACTCGAGCCTTTTATTGCCTCCGATATGTTCTACTGCGTATACGGAACGAGAAGATACAGACAGGACACTCCGGTACCCGATTACGTGAAGGCACTTGTTCCCGAAAAGGCAACGGTTATGTATTGGGACTACTATTCTCTCAAGCCTTCAGAATACGAGAGAATTATCGACAGCCATTTTGAACTCCACGATAAAGTGTTGTTTATGGGCGGTATCTGGACTTGGATCGGTTACAGCCTTGCTTGGGAAAAGACTTTGCTCACTACCGAATATGCGCTCAAAGCCTGCAAGAAAAAGGGCATAAAAGATATAATAGTTACAACCTGGGGCGACAACGGAACGGAAAGCCTTATTCCTACTACGTACGTAGGCTTCCAGCTTTTTGCCGAGCACGGTTATTGCGAAGTGTTTGACTACGAAAAATTCAAGAAGAGATTTAATTTTTGTACGGGCGGCAGAGTAGAGGATTTTGAAAACCTTGAACTGCTCGATAAGACACCCGATACGCTGTCTTTGCCCGACCATTCGAACTACAATCCTTCAAAGTGGATAATGTGGCAGGATATATTGACCGGTCTTGGCGACAAGAATATCGACGGAGTGGAGATGAACGCGCACTACGAATCGGTAGAGGCAAAGCTTAAAGAGGCAGTGGGCAGAAACGGCAGATTTGACTATATATTTGAATACAGCCGCCGCGCCGCACACGTGCTTTCGATCAAGTCGGAGATGGGACTGCGTTTGGCAAAGACTTATAAAGCGGGCGACAAAGCTGAACTTAAAAAGTTTGCCGAGGAGTATTTGCCCGACCTAAAATCGAGAGTGTTGGCACTCAGAGAGTTCCACAAAGATTGCTGGTTCAGAATTTACAAGGCTTTCGGCTGGGACATAATGGATATGAGATACGGCACTTTGCTTATGAGAATAGAGAGCGCGATAGAACAGCTGAAATCATATCTTGACGGCAAGTTTAGCGTGATCGAGGAGCTTGAAGCAGAGAGACTGTATTTCGACGGAAAAGAGGGGCCAATCCGTTATATGAACGGCTACGGAAGAATAGTATCGCCCTCGAGAATTGCTCCCGACGCTTGATTTTGGCGTGTAAACGGCAAAAAAATACAAAAACTGCGGAGAAAATTTAAAAAAATAAAAAATACTTCTTGACTTTAGTGCGAGAAAGTGATAAAATACACCCATATTTTAAAAGAATAACGCTGAGACGAAAACAAGTAGATAATGCAGGCGATCTTCCAGAGAGTTGTCGGTTGGTGCGAGACATAAGGTGGCGCATTATTGAATACATTTCCGAGCGGCTTGTCCGAAAGAATACCGGTAGGGCAAGACGGGTGCGCCCGTTAAAGCGTAACGGTCTAAAAACTGATCGGAGTTTCGGACCTATTGAGAACCAACTGAGGTGGTACCACGGGTAATACTCGTCCTCTGCGATATTTTTCGCAGAGGACTTTTTTTATCTTTGTTTGTACCGTTTCGGAATATAGATCAGAAAAAAATTTTCAAGCTATAAAAAGCATAGATTAAGGAGAACACAATGGTTATATCCGATTTTTTGGAAAGAAACGCCCGTCTATACGGGGATGAAACGGCACTGGTCGAGATCAACCCTTCGGAAGAGAGAGACAATGCCGTAACCTGGAGAGACTTCAGTCTTATTGAAAATACAAGACCTGACCTTCCGTACAGAAGGGAACTCAACTGGCGTCAGTTCGATGAAAAGGCGAACAGGTTTGCGAATCTTTTGCTCAGTAGAGGCATAAAGAAGGGGCAGAAGGTTGCGATCCTGCTTATGAACTGTCTTGAGTGGCTGCCCATATACTTCGGTATTTTGAAGTCGGGCGCTTTGGCAGTGCCTATGAATTTCAGATATTCCGGCGACGAGATAGCATACTGTCTTGACCTTGCCGACGTAGACGTTCTCGTGTTCGGTCCCGAATTTATCGAGCGACTCGAAAGCGTTCCGTCAGCTCTTGATAAATTGAAATATAAGTTTTTCGTGGGCAGAGACGTTCCCGAGTTTGCGGAAAGCTATCTCGAATTAGTAACTTATACGTCAACGAAAGCTCCGCCGGTATTGCTTAACGAAAAAGATCACGCGGCTATTTATTTTTCGTCCGGTACGACGGGCAGACCCAAAGCCATTCTGCATAACCACAGAGCATTGGTGTGCTCTTGCGAGGCAGAACAGAATCACCACGGTCAGACGAGAGACGACGTATTCCTCTGTATCCCGCCTTTGTATCACACGGGTGCAAAAATGCACTGGTTCGGAAGTCTTTTGTCGGGCAGCCGCGCGGTTCTTCTCAGGGGGGTAAAGCCCGAATGGATACTCAGAGCCGTAACCGAAGAAAAGTGTACGATCGTATGGCTTCTCGTTCCGTGGGCGCAAGACCTTTTGAATGCGATCGAGGCAGGTAAAATAAAGATCGACGATTATTTACTCGAACAGTGGAGACTTATGCATATAGGTGCTCAGCCTGTTCCGCCCAGCCTTATAAACAGATGGAAAAAAGTATTCCCCGATCACCAATACGATACTAACTACGGTTTGTCCGAGTCGATAGGTCCCGGATGCGTACATCTTGGTGTAGAAAATATCCATAAGGTAGGCGCGATCGGTAAGCCGGGATACGGTTGGCAGGCAAAGATCGTCAATGAAAAGGGAATAGAAGTAGAGCAGGGCGGAGTCGGTGAGCTGTTGGTAAAGGGCGACGGCGTTATGCTCGAATACTATAAGAACGAACAGGCAACAAAAGAGGTATTGAAAGACGGATGGCTTTATACGGGAGACGTTGCAAGAATGGATGAAGAAGGCTTTATTTATCTTGTTGACCGTAAAAAAGACGTCATTATTTCGGGCGGTGAAAACTTGTATCCCGTCGAGATCGAGGACTTCCTCAATACAAACGACAAGATCAAAGACGTTGCAGTTATCGGACTTCCCGATGAACGGTTGGGCGAGATCGCGGCAGCTGTTATAGAACTGAAAGAGGGAATGAGTGCAACGGAGGAAGAAATAAACTTGTTCTGTCAGGCCCTTCCGAGATACAAACGCCCGCGTAAGATCATTTTGGCAAAGGTTCCCCGCAATCCTACGGGTAAGATAGAAAAACCTGTGCTCCGTCAGATGTACGGCGGCGGACGTTTGGTAGAGGCACAGACGACGAAATAACAACTTTTAAAAAAAGAAAAGGTGATCATCATGTTTATCAAAATAGCAATGCTCGTAGTGTTTTTTGGTGTTATGCTCGGCATAGGTTTTTACTGCCACAAGCATTCAACCGACGTGAACGGCTTTGTGCTTGGCGGAAGAAGTGTTGGACCTTGGCTCACTGCTTTTGCATACGGAACTTCCTATTTTTCCGCCGTTGTTTTTGTAGGCTATGCAGGACAGTTCGGCTGGAAATACGGCGTTGCGGCGACCTGGGCGGGAATCGGAAATGCCATTCTCGGCTCACTTCTTGCATGGATTGTTTTGGGCAGGCGTACGCGTATAATGACCCAGCATCTTGACAGTGCGACTATGCCCCAGTTTTTCTGTAACAGATATGACAGCAAGGGATTAAAAATGGTTTCCTCGGCTGTAATATTTATTTTCTTGATTCCGTACACAGCGTCGCTTTATAACGGTCTCAGCCGTTTGTTTGGAATGGCGTTTAATATTCCCTATGAATACTGCGTTTTGGCAATGTCGGTTTTGACCGCAGTATACGTCATTGCGGGCGGCTATATGGCGACTGCGATAAACGATTTTATTCAGGGAATTATTATGATCGTTGGAATTATAGCGGTCATCGCAGCGGTTCTTGATTCACAGGGCGGACTTGGTGCGGCAATGGATTCGTTGGGTCAAATTTCGAGCGAAGCGGAAAATATCAAAGCGGGCGATCTGACATCGTTTTTCGGTCCCGATCCCGTAAACCTTTTCGGCGTTGTGCTCCTGACTTCTTTGGGTACATGGGGACTTCCTCAAATGGTGCAGAAGTTCTATGCTATAAAAAACGAACAGGCGATCACCAAGGGAACCGTAATATCGACGATTTTTGCACTTATCGTTGCGGGAGGTTGCTATTTCCTCGGCGGTTTCGGCAGACTGTTTACCCCTGATTATGCAGAAAACGGAGCCATTATTTTCGACTCTATAGTTCCAAATATGCTTAACGGCTTGGGCGACGTTTTGATAGGCGTTGTAATAGTTCTCGTTTTGTCAGCTTCGATGTCTACCCTTTCGTCACTTGTTCTTGCATCGAGCTCGACGCTCACCCTTGATTTTATAAAAGAAAAGATATCGAAAAATATGTCGGAGAAAAAACAGGTATTTACGATGCGTGTGTTGATAGTCGTTTTTATTGCCGTATCAGCGTTTATCGCCATCGTTCAGCACAACAGTAACATAACGTTTATCGCTCAGCTTATGGGTGTAAGCTGGGGGGCATTGGCAGGTGCTTTCCTTGCGCCTTTCCTCTACGGCTTATACTGGAAGAGAACGACAAAGGCAGCTGTTTGGGTGAATATAATATTTGCGACAGTGTTTATGCTCGCAAATATGATCTGTAATATGTTTAAACTTGAATTATTCCCCGAATTGCTGAGATCTCCAATAAACGCCGGCGCGTTCTGTATGCTTGCGGGATTGGTTATAGTGCCTTTGGTAAGCCTTTTGACCAAAAAGCCCGATAAAGAAAAGGTGGAAAGCGTTTTCTCCTGTTATGACAAAAACGTAACGGTATCGGTGAAAGACCATATGGGTTGACAGCTATTCGGTCAAAAAAGATAATGCACAGTTTTATAATATGTGTTGAATATTTTTCGAATATGTGATATAATACCTATATTATTTTTTAGTAACTAAGATGAATCTCTCCGTAGCGGAAGAGAAAGAGAGGGAAAAATGAAACAGCTTATGTTGGGTAATGAGGCTGTTGCAAGAGGTTTATACGAGGCGGGATGCTCTTTCGTATCCAGCTATCCCGGTACACCGAGTACCGAAATAACCGAATGTGCGGCAAAATACTCTGAAATATACGCAGAATGGGCTCCTAACGAAAAGGTTGCCATGGAAGCGGCTTTTGGCGCTGCTTTGGCGGGCAAAAGGAGCTTTTGCGGAATGAAGCACGTTGGACTTAACGTTGCGGCAGACCCTTTGTTTACAATATCTTATACCGGTATAAATGCGGGAATGGTTATCGGCGTTGCCGATGATCCCGGTATGCACTCGTCGCAGAACGAGCAGGATTCCAGACATTACGCAAGGGCTGCAAAGCTGCCTATGCTCGAGCCTTCCGACTCGAAAGAGGCACTTGAGTTTGCAAAAAAAGCGTACGGTATATCCGAAGAATTCGATGCTCCCGTTCTTTTGAAAATGTGCACGCGCGTTGCTCATTCGCAGAGCATAGTTGAAACGTCAGACCGCGTTGAAAAAGAACAGGTCGAGTACGTAAAGAATCCTCAGAAATACATAATGATGCCCGGCTTTGCAAAGAAGAGACACCCCATCGTTGAAGAAAGAATGGAGAAGCTGGCTGCATTTGCAAAGACTTCCGATCTCAACAAGTGGGAAAAGGGAAGCGATTCAAAGCTCGGAATTATCACAGCGGGAACATGCTATCAGTACGTAAAAGAGGTATGCTCCGACGACGTGAGCATTTTGAAGCTCGGTATGGTATGGCCCCTTTCCGAAGAGCTTTTGAAAGAGTTTGCATCCTCGGTTGAGAAGGTAGTGGTAGTTGAAGAACTCGACGGCTTCATTGAGGGCTTCTGCAACGCTATCGGTATTGAGACTGCCGGCAAGGAGCTGTACTCCAATATAGACGAGCTTTCTCAGAACAGGGTTGCAAAAGGTCTTGGCATTGAAGTTGAAAGCGGAAAAATGATCGACGACGTTATTCCGAACCGTCCCCCCGTTATGTGTGCGGGCTGCCCACACAGAGGATTGTATTACGTTCTTTCTAAGCTTAAGCTGAACGTGATCGGTGATATCGGTTGCTATACTTTGGGCGCTGTTGCTCCTTTGAACGCTGTTGACAGTGTTATTTGTATGGGTGCTTCGATTTCGGGAGCACACGGCTTTAATAAGGCGAACGGCGGTGAGACTGACGGAAAGACCGTTGCAGTCATCGGAGACTCGACGTTTATGCATTCAGGTATGACGGGACTGGTAAACGTTTCGTATAACAATTCAAACAGCACAGTTATTATTCTCGACAACTCTATTACGGGTATGACGGGACATCAGCACAACCCGACGACAGGTTTTAATCTGAAGGGCGATCCCGCCGCAAAGGTAGACCTCGAAGCTCTTTGCAAGGCTATCGGCATAAACTCGGTTCGCGTTGTTGATCCCTATAATATAGCGGAATGTGAAACAGTTATAAAAGAAGAGCTTGCAAAAGAAGAGCCCTCGGTTATTATTTCGAGACGTCCCTGCGCGCTTCTTAAATATGTTAAGCATAAATCGCCTGTAAAGGTTTCTTCCGACAAATGCAAGAGCTGTAAGATGTGTATGAAGATAGGTTGCCCCGCGATCAGTATGGTTGACGGTAAGGCGGTTATCGATGCAACGCTTTGCACGGGCTGCGGCGTGTGCACGCAGCTTTGCAAATTCGGTGCAATGCAGGAGGGCTGAATATGAATAACAATACGAAAAACGTAATGATCGTCGGTGTCGGCGGTCAGGGCTCGGTGCTTGCGAGCAAGCTTCTCGGCAGACTGCTTTTGACAAAGGGATACGACGTAAAGGTGTCCGAGGTTCACGGAATGAGCCAGAGAGGCGGATCGGTAGTTACCTACGTAAGATTCGGAGAAAAGGTTTATTCTCCCGTGATCGACGAGGGCGAGGCTGATTATATCGTTTCGTTCGAACTTCTCGAAGCGGCAAGATGGACGAAATATTTGAAAAAAGACGGAAAGATCATTACGAATACACAGCAGATGAATCCCATGCCCGTTGTAACGGGTGCTGCGGAATATCCTGCTGAGCTTGTTCAGAAAATGAAAGACAAGGGATTCTACGTTGACGCGTTGAACGCTCTTGAGCTTGCTGAAAGCGCGGGTTCGTCGAAGGCGGTAAACCTTGTGCTTATGGGCAGACTTTCCAAGTATTTTGATTTTACGGAGGAAGAATGGATGACGGCTATCGAGCAGAGCGTGCCTCCCAAATTCCTCGAGATGAACAAAAAAGCTTTTATGCTTGGCGTTAATTTATAAATTGCATATCTTTTTGCTTTGAAAATATAAAATTGTACTTTTAGATGACCGTGTATATTGACGGCGTGAAGCTGTATTCGGTCTAAACTGATTATAGAAAATGAGGTAAACAAAAATGCAGGAACTCAGCAGAAAAACAAAGCATTTTACAGATTCTGTCATACGCCGTATGACGAGGATCGCTATTGCAAATAACGCGATAAACCTGGCGCAGGGTTTCCCCGACTTTGACCCCCCAAAAGTTTTGACGGACAGGCTCGAGGAGATAAGCCAGCTCGGCCCTCACCAGTATCCCATTACGATGGGTGCGCCCAACTTCAGACGCGCTTTGGCTGAAAAGTGCGGCAGATTTATGGGCAGAAAGATCGACCCCGAGACTGAGGTCGTCGTAACGATCGGTTCTACCGAAGCTATGGTGGACACGCTTTTTGCAATTACGAATCCCGGGGACAAGATCATAATGTTCTCCCCTTATTTTGAGAACTATCGCGCGCAGACACTTCTCGTTGACTGCGAACCCGTGTTCGTTCCCCTTATTCCCCCCGCATTCAACTATGATGCAAACGTGCTCGAAGACGCTTTTAAGCAGGGGGCAAAGGCTATACTTATCTGTAACCCCTCGAACCCCAGCGGTAAGGTGTTTACGGAAGCCGAACTTAAACAGATAGCCGACCTTGCTATTAAATACGATACGTACGTTATTATGGACGAGGTTTACGAGCATATCGTATACGAGGGACATAAGCACATTTATATGAACAGCCTTCCCGGTATGTGGGAGAGAACGATCTCTTGCAGCAGCTTGTCAAAAACGTACTCCATTACGGGTTGGAGACTGGGTTATGCGATCGCACCTCAGCATATTATGGATAGGATCAAGCAGTACCACGACTTTAATACGGTAGGCGCTCCGTCGCCCCTTATGGAAGCGGCTGTTGTCGGACTTGAATTGCCCGACAGCTATTATGATGAATTCGGTCAGCATTACGCTCACATGAAGAAGATATTTACCGAAGGTCTCGACAGACTGGGTATCGAATATTCGGATCCGCAGGGAACGTATTTCGTTCTTGCGAACATCGGTCAGTTTATGAAGAAGGGACAGACCGACGTTGAGTTCTGTGAAGAGATGGCGGCAAAGGTCGGAGTTGCGGCAGTTCCCGGAACGTCGTTCTTTATGGAAGACGTAAGAGACATCGTAAGACTTCACTACGCAAAGAAGGATGAGACCCTTTACGAAGCCCTCGAAAGACTTGCAACTATCAAACAGAAATTAGGTTAAATAAACTAAAAGAGAGTGTGTGCGGATGCACACACTCTCTTTGTTTTTTTGTTATATACTTTTTTAAAAAGAGGGTATTACAGAGTATATTCTTTTCTAAATACTTCGCCTTCGATCTCTTTGCCAAATGCAAATCTGTATACGGTGCGAACGTCATTTTCGAGCTTCTTTTTGTCTTTTTCTTTGTTGAGGGTTTTGTAAAGCTCGTCAACGGGCCACGATACAAGTTTTTCGCCTTTCTTTTGAACGCCTTTGATAATAGAGAAGGTTGTCTTTTCGATCTCCTTGCCGTTCATATAGAGGTGTGCAATAAGGCCGTAATCGGGAAGGTGTTTTTTAATGATGGTATGGGCATAGGGGCACATCGTTACGTTGCCCAAAGAATATGCAACCGGAACATTGTCAACGTACAATGCTTTCTGAACCATGTGAGAATGGTGCGCAAATATCGCGTCTGCTCCTGCTTCAAGCGCTTTATTTATAACGAATTCGGAGAAAAGACCGGGCTTTTTGTTGAACTGACCGCCGACGTGGGGAAAGCAAATAACAAAATCTGCATTCTCTTTAGCTTTCTTGATGTCTGCAACAAAAGTATCGATATAAGGGGAAAAACGCTCGGTTTCCATATTGTCGTCGGCTCTTTCCAAAGTGCCGGGCATACCGAGTGCAACCTTTATGGCTGCTCTTTGTTGTTCTTTGAGTTTTTTGATATAGGGGAGTTTGTCAACCCAAGTCTTCATTTTCTTTCTGATCTCGGGAGTGTATGTGGGCATCGCGGGTTCGCGCAGATAATTAATATATTGGTTGTATTTTACGTCATCGTCTTTCAATACCTTATTTGTGGTGTATGTGTAGGCGATAACAGCATATTTTACTCCGTCGAGTGTAAAATAAAATGCTTCTTTACGCTCTTCTTCGGGAAGGTGTGTGCCAACTCTGTCAAGACCTTTTTCGTCGAGAACCTTCATAGTTCTCATCATGCCGTCGACGCCTTTGTCGAGAGTGTGGTTATTTACTATAGAAACCAAGTTGACGCCCATATTTTTTATAGTATCGGCGTAAGAGTCGGGGGCGTTAAAAGTAAAGAAAGTAGGAGAGTAGCTTGTGTTTTCTCCTGCGAGAGGAAACTCCATATTTCCTATTACGTAATCTGCTTCTGCAAGTAAAGGCTTTATTTTTGCAAAGGTATCGTCAAAGTTGTAGCTTCCGTCGGGTTGCAAGTTAGGTGTAAGCATAGATGGCTCACACATTATATCACCCAAAAACGTTATCTTTTTCATAGCCATTTTTCCTTTTTATTTGTATTTTATTAGATAATTACGGTTTTTCTCAAAGAACCTGTTAAAGTTTTTAGAACCACATAAGAACCTTTTTAAAAAGGTTCTTATGTGGGGGAAAGGGGAATACCCCTTTATAATGCAATAAATCTGTATACTTTAGTTTCAAAGTCGCCTGCGGGCATTGCGGGATAGAGACCGAAGTTCATCCAGCTTCTGCCTGTCATAGACATCTCGAGCTCTTTAACCTCGTATACGGTATCTTCATCAAGACCGCGGGGGTAAATTCTCATTTCGGGCTCGTTGAAGGCTTCCTGCATTTTCATAACGGTTACTCTTGCTTTTTTCTTATCGGGAGAAACCACCTGCATAGCGAAGTAGTTTGAGTCGCCGAATGGAGAAACAAGTCTGTATACGTCGCCGTTGAACACTAGATCTTCATCTGCTTTGTATGCTGCGATCTGATTGGGTATCTCAGCTATTTCTTCTTCTGTCATTTTCGTCGTGTCAAGCTCGTAACCGGTAGCTCCCATGTGAGCAAGATCAGCTCTTGCATAAAGCTTGGTGACATGCTTTGCACGTCTGTTGGGAGATTCGGTAATGTGGCAAGACATAGCAGAGAAGGGATAGCAGAACGACGTTCCGTACTGGATCTTTGCACGAGCGGGTGCGTCCGTTTGGTCACTTGTCCAGATCTGCGGGAAGTAGTAAAGTACGCCTGCATCAAAGCGCGAGCCGCCGCTTGAACAGCCTTCGAAAATGATATCGGGGTTGGCGTTTACTATTCTGTCGAAGAGGTCGTAAAGACCGAGTATCTGTCTGTGGAAGGTTTCTTTCTGTCTGTCGGCGGGGAGTGCAAGCGAGTAGCCTTCGGCAAGGTCGCGGTTACAGTCCCACTTAACGTAGTCGATCTCGTTGTCGCGGATGATCTTGTTTATAGTATCTGCAAGGTATTCTCTGACTTCAACGCGGGTCAAGTCGAGCATAAGCTGTCTTCTTGCTTCAACGGCGTCTTCGTCGGGAGTCTGCATAGCCCAGTCGGGATGAGCGCGGAAGAGGTCGCTATCGCGGCTGATCATTTCGGGCTCGAACCAAAGACCGAAGCGCATCCCCTTCGAGTGAGTGAAGTCGATGAGGTCTTTAAGGGTACCTTCCATTTTTTCTTCGTTTACGTACCAGTCGCCGAGTCCTGAGGTCTCGTCCTCGCGTTTGCCGAACCAGCCGTCATCGAGAACGAAGGTATCAATACCCGTACCCGCAACGGTGGAAACGATGGAACGGAGTTTTTCCATGGTGAATTTGAATCTGGTAGCTTCCCAGTTGTTTATAACGATGGGACGGGATTTCTTAACAAATCTTTCGGGAATAAGAGCATCCCTGTATATATCGTGGAACTGACGGCTCATGCCGGAGTAACCCTCGTCCGAGAAGGCAAGAACAGCTTCGGGGGACTGGAACGATTCTCCGGGTTCAAGCTTCCATGAAAAGTCAAAGTCGGAAAGACCGCCGGTAACACGAACCAAGCCCATAGGCGTTCTTTCTGCCGAGATAGCGTGTGAACCCGAGTATATGATATTTATACCGTATGCCACGCCCTCGTTTTCTGTAGTTGAGTCTCTGCCGATAGCCATAAAGGGATTGGCAGAAGCCGATGAATTACCTCTTTTTGAGTCTATGGTAAATATACCTCTGTCAAGTGAAGTGGATCTAACGTGAGCTTCAGCGCCCGCGCCGCCTGCAAGATATGTAGCTTTCCAGTCGAGGTTGGGGAGGGAGAATGCAAAGCTGTATGCTCGGTTTACTCGGATATTGTCAGTTCCTTCGTTTATAACTTTCATACTGCGCGCAATTATCGAAGAGGTTTCGGATACCGTATAGTAAAGGATGACCTTTGCGCTTTTAGCTTTAAGCGTAACGGCTAAAGTCTCGCCTTTTCTGAGGGAGGGGAGACCGTCAAGCGCGGGTTTTTCTTTAAGGATCTCATATCCGTCAAAAACAAGATCCGAACGTCTGTTTCCGTTAGCGTATTCGAGAATAAGGCTGGGCTCGTAATAGTCGCCGCCGTAGGGCGTGCTTATCTCTTGAGGAATAACGGTAACGTCATATCTTTTTTCGTCGTTACCCACAACGTAAACTGCGTGTGATCTTCCGCCTGCGCAGTAGATTCCGGTTTTCAGATCTCTGCCCGTTCTTTTGCCGAAGTAGACGTGTTCCATCTGACCGATAGCATTGATGCCGAAGGCATAAGTCAAATTTTTGCTTTCAAGATAAAAAACCTTGCTTTGTTTGTCAAAATAAATACTCATAAAACTGACCTTTCTTTTATAAGTTTGCACGAAACCGTGTATGATTTCGTATTCTTGCTAAACAATATATTATATAGAACATTGTAACATAGCAAAGACCTAATTTCAAGTGTATTCTTGATTTTGTGGGTTATTATAAGAGAAAAAGGCAAAAAACGCACTTGCATAGGTTTTGCGGATATGATATACTTATCATTGAAAAAGTAAAGCGTAGTCGGAGGTAAAAATGAAAAGCAAAAAACTGTCAAAAAAATTCTGGGCGGCTCTTTGGATATTCAGTTTAACGGGGCAGATCGCCTGGGTTATCGAAAATATGTATTTTAACGTTTTCATATACAAGATGTTTAATGCGGGTACCGAGGCGATATCGGCAATGGTTGCCGCTTCCGCGGTCTCTGCAACCCTAACTACCGTTGTGATAGGAGCTTTGTCGGACAAGCTTGGAAAAAGAAAAGTGTTTATATGCGGCGGATATATACTGTGGGGAATAACGATAGCGAGCTTTGCGTTGCTCCGCGTTGATACGCTAAAGCTTTTGTTTCCCGCGTCGTCGGCTGCAGCAGTGGGGATAACTCTTGTCATAGTTATGGACTGCGTAATGACCTTTTTCGGTTCGACAGCAAACGATGCCTGCTTCAACGCCTGGCTCACTGATTCGACCGACAGCACTAACAGGGGGGCAGCCGAGGGCATCAACTCGATGATGCCTTTGCTTGCAATGCTTGCCGTGTTCGGCGGATTTATGGCGTTTGATACGAACAAGGCGGAAAGCTGGACGGCGATCTATTTGATAATAGGCGTTTTGGTTCTGTTGATCGGAATAATCGGTATCTTTTTGATAGAAGAAAGCGGAAAGAAAAACAGCGACAATCAAAACTATTTCGCGAATATTATATACGGATTTCGTCCGTCTGTCGTGAAGAAAAACGTTGTTCTTTACGTAACTTTGGCGGCGTTTGCAGTGTTCGGCATATCCATACAGATATTTATGCCGTATTTGATATTGTACTACAACGTTTCGTTGAAAATGGATAATTATGTCTTGGTTTTGGCACCCGCAGTATTGATAGGAGCGCTTTTTACCGCTTTATACGGCAAAGTGTACGACAAATTTGGCTTTAAGTCTGCTTGCATACCGTCTTTGTTGGTGCTCTGCGCGGGATATATCACTATGTTTTTCTTCAAAGACGTAGTCGGTGTGTTTATCGGAAGCTTGCTCGTTATTTGCGGCTTTCTTTCGTCTACAGCCGTATTTGGCGCAATGATCAGAGACAACACTCCCGAAAGCAAAGCGGGTATGTTCCAGGGACTGAGGATCGTGGGGCAGGTACTTATTCCGGGAATAGTCGGCCCGATGATAGGTTCTGCGGTATTGAAAAACGCCGAGGTTATAGTGAACGATGACGGTACGACGTCTTTTATCCCCAATGAAAATATCTTTCTGGCATCACTTGTGGTTGCGTTGGTGCTTTTTGCCGTACTGTTCGTGCAGTTTTACGTTATGAAAAAACAAAATAAGCCTGTTTCGGAGAAGAACTAATGAAAAAGAACGACTTTAAAAAATTATATACCGAGTACGGAGAAGACCTTTCCAAAACACCGTGGAACGTATATCCGAGGCCCCAGCTTAAAAGGGAGTCGTTTTTGTGTCTGAATGGGGAATGGGATTTTGAGGTGTCGAAAAACGGGGAAGTGCCCGACGTTTTTTCAAAAAAGATAACCGTTCCTTTTTCGCCCGAGACTCTGCTTTCGGGAGTGAACGAGGTTTTTGACGAGGATTGCTATCTGTGGTACAAAAGACAGCTTGATATACCGAAGGAATTTAAAAAAGACAGAGTTATCCTTCATTTTGGCGCTTCGGACAACAAAACGTCGGTATACGTAAACGGCGTAGAGGTTGTCAGCCATAAAGGCGGTTACGACCCTTTTTTCTGTGATATAACAGGTGTTTTAAAGGATAAAGATGAAAACGTACTTGTCGTCAGAGTTAAGGACATACTCAGCGATCACGTGTTCCCCTACGGCAAGCAGTGCCGCAAAAGAGGGGGAATGTGGTATACTCCGACATCGGGAATATGGCAGACGGTTTGGCTTGAAAGCGTGCCCGAAACGTATGTGAAAGAGCTTGACGTAGAGACTAACGGAGACGTTGTTCGCATAACGGCGAAGGGTATCGACAGAGCAAGAGTAACATTGTTTACCGAAAAGGAAGATCGGCTTTTTGAAATGAAAAAAGGCGTATGTGAGTTTACCGTTTCAGACAAGAAGATGTGGTCCCCCGAAGAACCGTATTTGTATTATTTTTCCGTTGAGACCGATAACGACAGAATAGAGTCGTATTTTGCATTCCGAACACTCGAAATAAAGAACGTTGAAGGTTATGAAAGACTTTGTTTGAATGGAAGACCCTACTTTTTCCACGGACTTCTTGACCAAGGTTATTGGAGCGACGGCGGGCTGACGCCGCCGGCCCCCGAGTGTTACGAAAAAGATATTATGTCTATGAAATCGCTCGGATTCAATATGCTGAGAAAGCATATTAAGATCGAACCTTTGCAGTTTTATTACGACTGCGACAGACTTGGAATGGTCGTTTTTCAGGATATGATAAACAACGGTAAGTACAGCTTTATAAGGGATACCGCACTTCCGACGATAGGCTTCAGACATCTTGAGGATAAAGGCTTTCACAAAAATAAAGAGGTTCGCCGAGAGTTTGTCAGATATATGAAAAGAACGGTTGAACTTCTGAAGCATTTCCCATCGATCTGTTATTGGACGATATTTAACGAGGGATGGGGGCAGTTCTGCGGAACGGAAATGTATCACAAGCTTAAAGAAATTGACAGCACGAGATTTATAGATACGGCATCGGGCTGGTTTTCGAAGGTTGAATCAGACGTGTCGAGCAAGCACGTTTATTTTAAAAAGATTAAGCTCGAAGCGGGTAACAAGCCCCTTGTTCTGTCCGAGTTCGGCGGGTATTCATATAGGGTGGACGGACATATTTTTAACATCGAAAAGGAATACGGTTACGGGAAATATAAAGACCGCAAAGAGTTCGTTGGGGCATTGTGTAACCTCTATAAAAACGAGGTCATTCCGCTTGCGAAAAACGGGCTGTGTGCTTCTGTTTACACTCAGGTATCCGACGTCGAGGACGAGACGAACGGACTGTTTACCTTTGACAGACGAGTGTTGAAGGTACAGCCGAACGAGTTTCTTCCGATTTCCGAGGAACTGAGAAAAATATAATATTAATAATAAAATGCCGCAAGCGTTCAACAGCTCGCGGCATTTTGGTTTTTGTATAAAATCTATTTTTTCGGAAAAACGTGGTTGCCTGTCGTATTTATGACTGCAACGTATGTTCCGACGTCGTCTGTTATATCTATCTGATAAAAGCAAGTCGTTTTTCCGTCTTTGAGAAGCTTGCTCTGCCCGTACAAAATACTGCCTTTCGGAGAAGAGAGATAGTTGATCGTGCTCGACGTTGTAACGGTGAACTGACCGTCTCTGTTTGTTGATATTGCAAAAACGAAATCGGCAAGAGTGAACATAACTCCACCCATTACGTGCCCGACGGCGTTCATGTGTTTTCTTTCGATTTTGAGACTGCATTTAGCATAATTTTTCCCGACTTCTTCAATTACTATCCCCGTTGCCTCGGTGGCATACAGGTCCTTTGAAAAAAAGTCTTTTGCACTTTCAAGCTCTGACAAGACAGGATCCTCCGATAATACTGCAAAATGATCTGAATTTGTTACTGTTCTGCGTTGTATTATACCACAAACGTCAAGTCAAAATCAAGTGGGTCATTTTAATCTGACTCTGAAAATAAGCCTTTTCAAGGCTTTGAAATCAAACGGAATTACGGGATAAAGATACGATCTGCTGCCGTCTATAGTTTTGTTTGAGCATAGGAGCACGAGTGATATAACTATTCCCGAAACAAAGCCCCATACGTTGAATAACGCGGTGAGTATGAGTATAATGATTCGCAAAAACTTGAAGGCGTAACCGAGCTCATTGCTCGGCTGGGTGAAGTTGGCGAGGGCGACAAACGCCATATACAAGATCACCTCGGGTATAAACCATCCGCTCTGAACGGCGTATTCTCCGAGGATAAGACCGCCGATTATACTGAGCGAGTTGTTGAGTGCATTCGGCGTGTTGAGTGAAGCGAGCTTTAGTCCGTCTATTGCTAATTCGAGTATAAAAAGCTGTATGATAACGGGCAGTCCCCCGGTGTACGATACTTTGATAAATTCAAGCCAATGGGGGAGCAGATTCGGATTGGTTATCAAGAGATACCAGAGCGGCGTCAGGATCACTGTGAGACCAAAGATAAATATGCGTAAAAGGCGCATATACGAGCCGACTAACGGGGTGTGATAATAATCGCCCGTTTCCTGCATAAAGTCGAAGATCGACGTCGGCAGAATCATCGCCTCGGGCGAGTTGTCGCACAGAATAATTATGCTTCCCTCGAGAAGCATTGCGGTCGCGGCGTCGGGACGCTCGGTATATCTTATCTTTGGAAACGGATTGTACCATTTTTGAGTTACAAGGCATTCGGCAAGGCTTTCGTGGCCCATCGACAGTCCGTATACTTTTATGTTTTTGATCTTGTCTTTTATTGTTTGAACGTACTTTTTGTCGGCCTTGTCAGCCATATATACTACGGCAACGTCGGTTTTTGTGTTTTCGCCCACGGTGTAGTGGGAGAAAGTCAAGGCGGGATTTCTGATCCTGCGCCTTATTATCGCGGTGTTTTTTAAGAGCATTTCGACGAATCCGTCTCGCGAACCTCGTATGACCCTCTCGTTTTCGGGCTCGTCCACCTCTCTGACGGGGAACATTCGCGCGTTGATCTGTATCCCCTCGTCGATCCCGTCGATAAACAGCACGCTCTCGCCCTTTAGAACGGAATCTATAAGAGATGCCGTATCGGTCGTCTGCTTAACTTCGATATAGGGAATATTGGCATTTATGAAGTCAATGGGAGAAAGGTTGTCGGGCGAGGAGTTCGTGCAGTTCATGATCAGAAACTCAACCATTCTCTCGAGCAGATCGCTTCGCACACACCCGTCGATAAAATATAGCTTGGCATGCTTTCCGAAAATGGTCAATTCTCTCCCGTTTATATCGAAACTCTCATCAATACGCAGTTCTTTTTCAAAAAACCGTACTCTTTCTTTAAAGTTTTGTCTATGCATAAAAAACTCCGTTTTTTTCTAAATCTGTTTAATTAAAGTATTTGCAAAAATACAGATTATTATTACGAAATGAATATTATTAAAAATTAAAAGTTTTGGCTGGTGTCAAGAGGGCGCTTTTTCAAAAGCGCGCCTCTTGTCAGGGTTCGGGGCAAAGCCCTGATTGTTTGTGCTTTTTTCAAAACGCCTCAGCGTTTTTGATTTTTTCTTTTTTATTACTTTCTTGCCTTGCCAAGAAAGTAAAACAAAGAAGGCGCCAAGGGGCAGGAGGTTTCGATTCC
>JAZNOI010000013.1:0-9367 GCA_045580755.1 Eubacteriales bacterium
ATAATCTTCATCCGTAGGGGACGGCGCCCTCGACGCCCCGCTTATTGAATATAACAGAGAGACTCCCTTTACACAAGGGAGCCTTTAAAACAAAATAATTCTGCGTTATATTTTTCTTCTTATCGCTATTCCCTATTTTGATCCGCGCAATCAAAATACGTTTTTCAAAACGATGGTCTTGACTTTTACCATTTCGTGAAGCGTGTACATAGTGCCCTCTGAGCCGACACCCGACATCTTGTGTCCGTTGAACGGCTGCTGTGTCAGACGGTAGTTACCGTTTGCACCTACTACGCAAGCGCCCGAATCAACGGCAAGAGCAAACTTCATTCCGATCTTGGTATCTTTTGTCAAAATACCCGAAGAAAGTCCGTACTGGCTGTTGTTTGCGATCTCGATCGCCTCGTCGATCGTATCAAAGCCGATCACGGGGAAGACGGGACCGAATATCTCCTCATCGGTTGCAACGCTGCAATTTTTCGGAACGTCCACAAGAACTGTAGGCGTTACGAAACAGCCGTTTCTTTCGCCGCCGTAAAGAATTCTTGCGCCCTCTGATACTGCGGTATTGATCTGGTCAATAATAGTCTTTGCCGCTTTTTCGTTAATTACGGGACCTACTGCAGTGGTAGGATCGAGAGGATCTCCAAGCTTCATCTGCGAAAGTCTTTCGGCAAGTTTTTTTGCAAACTCGTCTTTTATGGAGTTGTGAACGATAAATCTCTTGCTTGAACAGCAGATCTGTCCGGCATTGGCAATTCTTCCGTTGAGAGCCTGCTCAACAGCCTCGTCAACAGTCGTGTCGTCCATAATAACGAGAGGATCGTTTCCGCCAAGCTCAAGCGAATAAGGCTTAAGCTGTGCCGCGCACTGCTTTGCAATATTAATGCCTACGCGCGTGCTTCCCGTAAGGGTAACGCCTGCAACTCGGGGGTCGGAAACAAGTCCGTCGCCTACGATCGCGCCCGAGCCCGTTATGCACTGAACGGCATTTCCGGGTACGCCCGCTTCAAGAAGAAGCTTCGTCATCATCATCGTTGCTCCGGGGGTGTCGCTGGCAGGTTTAAGTATTACGGAGTTACCTGCACAAAGTGCTGCCGCCGCCTTGTGCGAGAAAAGAACGCCCGGGAAATTGAACGCGCATATTGCCGCAATAACCCCTAAGGGTTCAAATATCGTAAAGCATACGTCTCCGATACCGCGGGGCTCGGAGTTCAAAGGTATCGACTTGCCGTACATAGTGCGCGCTTCAGCCATATAAAGTCTGAAAGCATCCTTCACTCTGCCCATTTCGCCGATAGCCTGACCGATAGGCTTTCCGCCCTCCATGGACATAGTTCTTGCGATCTTTTCTTCGTTTTCCTGAATAAGCACAACAAACTTTTCGAGAATCTCCATTCTCTTGTGGAAGGGGATCGCAACCCATTCTTTTTGACCCTCGACAGCATTGCTGATAACCTTTTCAAGATCTTCCTTCGTAGCGCAAGGAACGGTATCGATCACCTCGTTCGTCGCGGGATTGATATTATTCATTACGGAGAGATCGGATGCGTCGACCTCTTTTCCGCCTATAAGCATTTTCATATTGCCGCCTCCTCTAATGAAAGTCCAGACATTTCGGCAAGAAGGGTTGCCGCTTCATAAGTTGCCGCAGGCAGTTCAAGTCCGCCCTCTGCCGCCTTGTCGTAATTTATCCAGTTGGGTTCTCCGGGATAGAATATCTTGTCTGAACCCATAGCCTTCGGTGCGTTTACGATATCATTCGTATATTCTTCGAGTCTGCCCGCAAAATCGTTCTTATCCATCATCTTGTTTATGTTGATAACGAGCATCGTATGTCCAAGATTGGAAGCGCTTTCCGGTGGCCCGAAAAGCCAGCTCTTTATATCAAAGCTTCCACCCGAAAGAACGGTAGTCAGCGTTTCAACCAAGAATGCAAGACAGTAGCCCTTATGCGCAGACATAGGGCACATCGAGAAGTTGTTTCCTACGGGTTCGTTCGTGGGAAGACCGTTTTCGTCTACCACCCAGCCGTCAGGCACCTTTTTTCCTTCTCTCTGATATTGAACGACCTTAAGTTTTGCAACCTCGCTGAGAGCTATGTCCATAAAAATCGGGTGCTTGCCCTGTCTCGGGATCGCGTAAGAAATCGGGGCATTTCCGATAATGTTGCCCTTTCCGCCCGGTGCGCACATAAGCTTTACAGTATTTGACATAGCGATCGCAAGGTATCCTTTTTCTGCTGCGTATACACTGTAACTGCAACAAGCGCCGCAGTGACCGCTGTCGTTTACGGTTACGATCGCCATACCCATTTTGTCTGCCTTTTTCATCGCCATATCGATCGCATATCTTCCGTTGAACATACCAAATCCGCGGTTTCCGTCAAGTCTTGCCCAGGTCGGTCCCTCGGTAATCACCGAAGGAACCGTATTACCGTTAATACCGCCCGCCTTCATCTTGTTTATGTATTTCGGGAGATTCACCGTGCCGTGAGTGGTTATGCCCATCATGTCGGTCATAACGCAGCAGTCGGCAACCGACTCTGCCGCTTCTGCGGATACACCGCAGTTTATGAGAGCTCGACGGCAAAATTCTTTATATTTTTTTACGTCTACCTTCATAATACGCTTTCAACTCCTTCTGCGCGGAACGTTTCCTCGCACAAAGCCATCTGCTTTTTGATCTTTTCTTTTTCTGCTTCAGAACAACCGTCCTGAGGACGAAGTATTCTTTCGTTGATAAAGCCCATAGTAGATACCGCATACTTAACGGCGGCAGTTCCGTTCTTTGCGGAAGCGTATACCGATCCTGCAAGACATATGAGTTTATTGAACTTGCGCATCAGCTCTACGTCGCCCGTAAGAGACGTCTTGTACGCTTCAACGAATACTTTAGGATACATAGAAGCCATGCCGGGAACACAGCCGTCGCAACCGAGAAGAGCGGAAGGCATATATTGAACGGGAGTTCCGTTGAGAATTGAAAAATCCTCTCTGTCCGCAAGCGCGTTACATACCTTAACGGTATCGTTGAAGTTCGCCGCGCTGTCCTTGTACGCCTTAACGGCGTCGATATCGGCAAGGGCGGATACCGTTGAAGGTTCGATCTTTTCAACTACAAACGTAGGAATGTTATACGCAACGAGATCGATCGAAGTAGCCTTTGCAGTGTCTTCAAAAAGACGTATGATCTCGCCCTGCGACGTGTGTCTGTCATAGAATACGGGCGTGATCACAGCCGCATCACAGCCGCAGTCCTCTATTCTCTTTATGTTTTCGATCACTCTCTTTGTGCTGGTGTCCATAACGCCTGCAAAAACCTTTGCTTTACCATTGCACTCGTCTGCCGCAATGCGAATAGCGCGATCGCGCTCAGCCTGGGTAAGAGACATCGTTTCTCCCAAAGTTCCGCAAGCAAATACTCCGTGCACTCCGTTGTCGATCAAATATCTGATCAAACGGCGATAACCCTGCTCGTCTACCGTTTCGTCTTCAAGAACGGGGGTGAGTACAGGAACTGTTATACCGCTGTATTTTTTCTGAATGATCATATTTCTTTTCTCCTTTTTATGTGAATTTGTTGTCGTTTTTTTATTTGCAATATGTATTTTTCGGTATATAATCTTATTGACTGCAGCCGCTATTGATGTTACAATACAGATACGGTAATCTATGAACGGGGTGATCTATTGTATTCCGCAGACAACAACGCGTACCAAGGTATTACTATAAGCAGCATACTTCACGATAAATCGATAGGCGGCATAAGGCATAGGGACTGCCGACGCTCCCACGGCTTTATCATCAAATTAAAGGGCGAGACCGAGTACCGCACGGACGATAAGGTGTGGTCGCTTTCCGAGGGACAGGTGCTTTTCGTTGCAAAAGGAAGCTCTTATTATATAAAAGAAATAACTCCCGGCTATTCGTACGTGATAAACTTTGAGTCGTCCAAAGACTTTAACCAAAATATGACGCGCCTTTCTCTGCACGAGGGGGCAGATATTGCTCCAAATGCGGAAAAAATGTACCGTTCTTGGCAAAAAGGCAGTGTATACGAAGCTTTATCCTGCCTTTACGGTATACTCTCCAAAACGGTTTCACCGTTCAACGGATACGTGTCCTCGCGTGACCGCAAGCTTCTCGAACCGGTCATAAATTATCTGAACGAGCATATTTCCGATCCCGATCTGAATATGGAACAGTTAAAAAAATTAAGCTCTGTCAGCGACGCGTATTTGCGGCGCATATTCAAGAAAAGATACGGAACAGCTCCCGCAGGCTACGTCATTCGGGAAAGAATCCGCCTTTCTTGCCAACTTCTCGTCAGCGGCGAAGAAAACAGCATTTCCGATATAGCTGCGGCAGTCGGATACCGCGACGCCTTATATTTCAGCCGCATTTTCAAAAAGCAAATGGGAGTCAGTCCTACGGATTACCGAAGAGATCATACCGAGGATCTGTTTTAAGTGTAAACCCTCGATCGTCTTTAGTCAATGCACACATTGGACAATATGGACAAATCAATACACAATTTAAAATATACGGCATATTATAAACAAAATAATAATTGCACCCGACAATATAAAAGCGGGTGCAATATTTTTATTTTAAAAGCATTCTGTGAACTTTGAACACGTCGCCCGCGCCCATAGTTACAACGAGGTCGTTTTGTTTCGCGTTTCGTCTGATATAGTCGGCAATGTCTTCGAAGTTATCAATATACAAAGCGCCGTCGATCCTATCGGCAATATCTTTCGAGGATATACCGTAGGTGTTTACCTCTCTCGCCGCATATATTTCTGCAAAAATAACCTCGTCAGCCTCTCCGAAACTCTCGCAAAACTCATCGAACAGTCCTGCAGTCCTCGAATAAGTATGGGGCTGATAAATACACCAAAGCTTTCCGCGGCAAAGTTTTTTCAGTCCGTGTAAAGACGCCTTTATCTCCGAAGGATGATGTGCATAATCGTCGTAGATCACGACTCCGTCAACGACTCCCTTGAATTCCGCACGTCTGTTTACGCCTTTAAAAGTATGCATACTTTCCGCCGCGATCTTAGGATCGATCCCGTGAATGTGAGCTGTGGCTATGGCTGCTACGGCGTTGCAAATATTGTGTTCGCCCGGAACAGACAACTCAACTCTGCATATCTCTTCACCCTTATGACCGATCTTGAACATATCGTATCCGAGCTCATTTTCTTCCACGTCATACGCGTAATAATCGAATCTGTCATCGTTTACGCCGTATGTAACTGTCTTTCCTTTATAATTCTTTATTGCGTCCATCAGATCGCCGTCGCTTCCGAAAGCTATGACCGTCTGCGCCTTATCGGCATACTTTGCAAAAGACTCTTTGATCTGCTCAAGAGAGTGGAAGTAGTCAACGTGGTCCATCTCGAGATTGAGCAAAACTGCCGTATCGGGATAAAACGACAAAAAGCTGTCCTTATATTCGCAGGCTTCAAATATAAATCCGTCCTGTCTGCCTATTCTGTATGCGCCTCCGCCAAGCTCTGCAGTGTTCGCCCCGTTAAGAACGGTCGGATCTTTGCCCGCTTCGATAAATACGTGAGATATCATACCCGTTACACTGCTCTTTCCGTGCATACCGGCAACGCCTATCTTGTTTGTATAAGAAAGCATCAGCTTGCCCAGATAATCGGCTCTGTTTATGCACGGTAAACCGTTTTCACGCGCGTACACAAGCTCGGGATTGTCGGGCGCGATCGCCGCCGTATATACCACGGAATCGTATCCCTTTACGTTTTCAGCCGAGTGCCCGATATACAATTCTATTCCCTGCGAGCGAAGCTTTTCTGCCATCTCTCCGTCGTTCGTATCTGAACCGCCGACCTTGATTCCGTGGGTATGCGTTATGCTCGCAAGACTTGACATACTTATTCCGCAGATGCCAATAAAGAAAACCGACTCTGCTCCTTCGGGCAATATAAACCTGTCTCTGTTATTCATAAAAAAGTACCTCTCCTCTCGGCGTAGGTCATACTATATATACATTATATTGTACGTTTGTCTATTATATACAAATTATTGACAGCCGTTTAAAAAAAAGTTTAAAAATCTATCAAATTTTTTTGTATCTTCTTCACAAAATGGGGTTATACTATAATGGAGAGAAAATTTTATAGCGTAGGAGGAAAAAATGGTTATTACTGACGTAAAAGTAAGAAAACTATTTTACGATGGCCCTATGAAGGCTATCGTTTCAGTAACCTTCGACGACCAGCTTGCAGTTCACGACATCAAAGTTATTAACACTAAAGATAAACTGTTCATTGTAATGCCCAGCAAAAAGAACCCCGACGGCACCTATCGCGACATCGTACATCCGATCAATGCCGAGTTCCGTACATTACTTGAAAAAGCAGTTATCGAAGCTTATGAAACAAAGTCAGCAGAGGAAGCGGAAGAACCGTTGCCTATCGGCGCTGATAACTAATTGAAGTCGATTAAAATCTAATTCAACAAAAAGAGGCTTTGTCCGCTATCTTATTCAGTGGGCAAAGCCTTTTTTATTCAGTTAAGCTTGTCAAGTATAACCTGCTTGCTTCTAACGCCCACTTCTTTTGCGATGATCTCGCCGTTTTTCATAAATACGAGTGTAGGAATACTCATAATTCCAAACTGCTGTGCAAGTTCGGGCTGTTCGTCAACGTTGATCTTGCCGACCTTAGCCTTTCCCTCGACCTCACCTGCAATCTCATCAACAATGGGAGAAAGCATACGGCATGGACCACACCATGTTGCCCAAAAATCAAGAAGAACAGGAACCGGAGACTTTATAACTTCTTCGTCAAAATTTTCTTTTGTTATTGTAATAACAGCCATTTTGTTTTCTCCTTTTTCAATACCTATACGTATTCTTCCCCGACATTCGAAGAACAATACCTGTTTAATTCAATAATTTAAATGCTCCCCCGCTTTAGCGGGGGACATTGTTCAATTACTTAAGTGAAATTGCTTCTTTTGCAGCCTTTACGATGTCAGCTGCTGTCAAGCCATACATCTCAAGCAGCGGCGGAACTTTACCGCTTCTGCCGTACATATCCTTAACGCCAACCTTCTTAACGGGAACGGGAACTGTTTCTGCCAACACTTCGCATACAGCACTTCCGAGACCGCCGATAACGCTGTGTTCTTCAGCCGTAACGATAGCGCCCGTTTCTTTTGCAGCCTTTACGAGAATTTCTTCATCGATAGGCTTGATCGTCGCCATATTGATAACTCTTGCGCTGATTCCCTCTTCTGCGAGAGCATCCTTTGCAATAAGAGCCTGTTCAACCATAAGTCCGTTTGCAACGATGGTAACGTCTTTACCGTCTGCCATCTGAACGCCTTTACCAATCTCGAACTTATACGTTTCCTGATCGAAAAGCGTGGGAACTGCAAATCTTCCGAATCTCATATAAACGGGACCCTCGTGAAGAATAGCAGCCTCAACTACCGCTCTCGCTTCAACCGCATCTGCAGGGCAAATAACTGTCATACCGGGAATGGTACGCATTGTTGCAAAGTCCTCGTTGCACTGGTGGGTCGCACCGTCTTCACCGACGGAAATACCGCCGTGAGTTGCACCGATCTTAACGTTAAGATGAGGATAACCGATCGAGTTTCTGATCTGCTCGAACGAACGTCCTGCCGCGAACATTGCGAACGTCGATACGAAGGGGATCTTGCCCGTAGCAGCAACACCTGCCGCAACGGAAACCATGTTACCCTCTGCGATACCGCAGTCGAAATGTCTTTCGGGGAACTTCTTTTTAAACATAATCGTTTTCGTAGCCTCAGCCAAGTCAGCATCGAATACTACAAAATCATATTTTTCACCAAGCTCGGCAAGTGCCTTACCGTAAGCTTCTCTTGTTGCTATCTTATCTGCCATTTCAATAAACTCCTATTCGATTTATTTGATTAAAGCTGAGCCTTAAGTTCTTTGACAGCCTGCTCGTACTCTTCGGCGTTGGGAGCCTTGCCGTGCCAGCCTGCCTGGTTTTCCATAAAGGAAACGCCCTTGCCCTTTGTGGTCTTACAAACGACCATAGTGGGCTGACCCTTCGTAGCCTTAGCCGCTTCAACAGCGCTTTCGATCTGATTGAAGTCATGACCGTCGATAACGATCACGTTCCAGCCGAATGCCTTGAACTTTTCGTCAATAGGTGTGGAGTTCATAACGTCGGTAATAGCGCCGTCGATCTGAAGTCCGTTGAAGTCAACGAATGCGCAGAGATTATCGAGCTTATAGTGAGATGCAAACATAGCCGCCTCCCATACCTGACCCTCAGCGAGCTCACCGTCTCCGAGAATGCTGTATACACGATAATCCTTGTTGTATATCTTACCCGAAAGAGCCATTCCGCAAGCCGTCGAAATGCCAAGTCCGAGCGAACCGGACGACATATCAACACCGGGTACACCCTTCATATCCGGATGTCCCTGGAGATAGCTGTCAACTTTTCTGAACGTCTTGAGGTCTTCCTTGGGGAAAAATCCTTTTTCTGCAAGTGCCGCATAAAGACCGGGAGCACAGTGTCCTTTCGAAAGAACGAATCTGTCTCTGTCTTCCCACTTGGGATTCTTGGGATCAACTTTCATCTCAACAAAATAGAGATATGTGAGTATTTCGGCGATAGACATAGAACCGCCGGGATGGCCTGAAGAAGCGCTGAAAACCTCTTCGAGAATGTCAAGCTTAATTTCTATAGCTTTCTTTTGCAATTCAGCGATTTTTGCCTGTTCCATCGGTGTTCCTCCTGAAGTAAATAAAAACTTTGATTTTTATAGATATTTTTTTATAAACACTCTAACTCTTTTTATTGTACATTGTTTCTTTCCTTTTGTCAAATCATTTTTGTAAATATCTTAAATTTTCTTTTGAAAAAGGGAAGATTTTATTGCTAAATTGAATTATTGGTGCTATAATCTGTAATGATAGTAATGATATTATGGTTAATACGGAGGCAATTATGAAATTCAGCGAGATGAAATATGAGCGTGCCGACGCCGCAGAGGCGGGCAGTGCATACGACAAACTGACCGAAAGGGTAAAAAATGCAAAGGACATAACCGACGTTTTGTCTGCCATTGACGAGCATGAGAAAATAGGCGGCCATTTTTCGACCATGGCTAACCTTGCTTATGTAAGACACAGCATTAATACCGAGGACGAGTTTTACGACAGGGAAAACGATTATTATGACGAGAACGGACCCGTACTGCAGGAAAAGACAACGGCTTTTCTCAAGGCTTTGCTTGACTCTCCTTACAGAAAGGGCGTAGAAGAAAAGCACGGAAGCCTTATGTTCAAGAATCTGGAAATGGAGCTTAAATGCTTCTCCCCCGAG
>JAZNOI010000014.1:0-14976 GCA_045580755.1 Eubacteriales bacterium
TTGCAACGAGCAAGGTAAAAGCAGAAACCGAATCGGTTGTATCTAATACAAGCGGAAGCTATTAATTCTACATACGACTAATTAATACGTCGTCTTTACAGGAGTCATTATGTTTAATTCAGCAATAGTTGGGTGCGGAGCTATCTCCAAAACCCACGCAGAAGCATTAAAATCGGTTGAAAACACAAAGATCGTTGCTTTCTGCGACTCCAAATCAGAAAGGGCTCAGGCAAGGGTTGATGAATACGGCGGAAAAGCTTATTCCTCGCTTGACGAAATGCTCGAAAAAGAGAATATTGACGTGCTTCACATTTGCACCCCCCACTATTTGCACGTTCCTATGGCAGTAAAAGCTCTCGATAAGGACGTCAACGTTCTTATGGAAAAGCCCCCGGCGATCTCGCATACGCAATACGCAGAATTAAAAAATGCCGAGGATAGAAGCAACAAAATGCTGGGTATCTGTTTCCAGAACCGTTATAACGGCGCTGTGGAAAATGCAAAAAAAATTCTTTCTGAAGGCACTCTCGGAAATGTTGTCGGCGCTCGCGCGATAGTTACCTGGTCAAGAAACGAGGCATACTACAAAACGAGCGGCTGGCGTGGCGAACTCGAAAAAGAGGGTGGCGGCGTTTTGATCAATCAATCTATCCACACCCTTGATCTTATCACCTATCTTATCGGAAAACCCGAAAGAATTACCGCAAACAGTACAAACTACCATTTGAACGGTGTTATAAATGAAGAAGATACTGTCAGCGCTTTTCTTGAATACGAAGATAAGACGGTCATATTCTTCGCCACCACGGCACACTGCAAGGATGCTCCCGTGCTCATAGAATTCGTTTGCGAGCGTGGCCTGATCCGTCTCGAAGGTAATACCATAAGAGTAACCAAAAATGACGGCACGAGCGAGTTTACAGACTACTCCACCGTTTCAAAGACCGGCAAGAGCTGTTGGGGTACAAGCCACAGAAAGCTTATCGGCGATTACTATGCTTCACTGGAAAACGGTACACCTTTTGCAGTAACACTCGAAAGCACACGTCCCTCTTTTGAGTCCATGATGGCTATTTACGACTCCGCAAAACACAAAAAAACTATCACTCCCGGAGAGATAATATGAAAAACTTTTTTGACAACAACGTTTTCTTGAAAAACGATACGGCAAAAGTACTTTATAATGAAGTTAAAGATCTTCCCATTTTCGACTACCACTGCCACCTTTCTCCCAAAGAGATCGCAGAAGACAGAAAGTTTTACGACTTGGGTGAGCTTTGGCTCGAATGCGACCATTATAAATGGCGTCTCATGCGCGCAAACGGAGCCGATGAAGAACTCGTTACAGGTAAAGCTGATTATAAGGACAAGTTCCTCGCTTTCGCTAAGGCTGCCGAAAACGCCGCAGGAAATGCCGTTTACCATTGGATCCACCTTGAACTGAAAAAGTATTTCGGTATCACAAAGCCACTTAACAGCGACACGGCAGAAGAGATCTGGAATACCACAAAAGAAATGATGAAAGACGGATCTTTCTCTGCAAAAAAACTTATTATCAATTCCAACGTTGAAGCGGTATTCACTACCGACGATCCCGCGGATTCGCTCGAATATCACAAAGCTATAAAAGAATCGGGATTTCCCGTCAGAGTATCTCCCTCTTGCCGTCCCGATATGGCTGTATGCGGTATAAATAAAAAAGAATTCGTTTCTTACATCGAAAAAGCCGAAAAGGTGAGCGGTGTTAAGATCGATTCTATTGACGGAATGGAAGAGTTTTTGGCTAAGAGAATTAAATTCTTTGCGGAAAACGGATGTAAAGTATCTGATATAAGCCTTACGACACTTCCCTCTACGGTCGGAACAAAAGCAGATGCCGATAAAGCTCTTAAAACAGCATTGTCAGGCAAAACGGTCTCTGAAAAAGAGGCTTCGGACTATACCTCTTACTTGCTCGTATTCGTTGCTAAAGAATATAAAAAGAACGACATTGCTCAGCAGCTTCACATGTCAGCACTCAGAAACAACAACTCCAATCTTTTCGCAAAAGCAGGTGCCGATTCGGGCAATGACTCGGTTGCAAAAATAGCTGACGTTGATTCGCTCCGTAATCTCCTTGATGCTATGGCACTTAACCAAGGTCTTCCCAAAACGATCGTTTACACTCTGAATAACGCTAACTACTACGAACTCGCAACAATGATCGGAAACTTCTGGGGAGAATGCGGCGGAAACATTCAGCTCGGTGCTGCTTGGTGGTTCTGCGATCACTTGGACGGCATAAACGAACAGCTCAGAGTATGTTCCGCGACAGGTTTGCTCGGCAGATTCAACGGTATGCTCACAGACAGCAGAAGCTTCACTTCTTATGCAAGACACGACTATTTTAGACGTATACTCTGCTCCTACGTTGGCGGACTCGTCGAAAACGGTGAATTTGAAGCCGAGGCTGCAAAAAGACTCGTTAAAAACGTTTCGATCGAAAACGCTCGCAAATTCTTCTCAATATAACAAATATTTTTATAATTAAAATTTTTATAAAAAGGAGAAAAACACTATGAAATATACTCACGATCTCACAGGAAAAACAGCAGTCGTTACAGGCGCGGGCGGCATTCTCTGCTCCGACTTTGCAGCTCTCCTTGCTGAAAACGGCGCTGAAGTTGCTCTTCTCGACTTGAATCTCGAAGCAGCGCAAAAGGCTGCTGACAAGATCACCGCCGCAGGCGGCAAGGCAATCGCCGTTAAAGCAAACGTTCTGGAAAAAGACTCCCTCGAAGAAGCAAAGAACCAGGTTCTTGCCGCTTTCGGAAAGGTCGATATCCTTATAAACGGTGCCGGCGGAAACAACCCCAAGGGTACTTCCGACGACGAATTCTATTCTGACGAAAGCGCAAAAGAATCCGTTAAATCGTTCTTCGAGCTTGATCAGGCAGGCATTCAGTTCGTTCTCAACCTTAACTTTATGGGTACACTTCTTCCCACACAGACATTTGCTCCGCTTATGCTCAACAGAGACGGCGTTATCATCAATATTTCTTCGATGAACGCTTACAGACCTCTCACTAAGATCCCCGCATACAGCGGCGCTAAAGCGGCTATTTCCAACTTTACTCAGTACCTCGCAGTTTATTTTGCAAAAGCAGGCATCAGAGTAAATGCGATCGCTCCCGGATTTTTCGTAACTCACCAGAACCGCGGTCTTCTCTTTAACGAGGACGGCACTCCCACAGCTCGTACGGGCAAGATCCTCAATGCAACACCCATGGGCAGATTCGGTGAAGCAAGCGAACTCGGCGGCACTCTTATGTGGCTCGTTGACAACCAGGCAGCAAGCTTCGTTACGGGCATCGTTGTTCCCGTTGACGGCGGATTCTCGGCTTACAGTGGGGTATAAGAATTATGTTGAAATATAATTTTTCCGGATTTGCAGACGAGATTTCTCCGAATCTCGATGAACAGATTTCAACGTTGAATGAAATTGACGTTAAATATATGGAGCTCCGTTCCGTAGACAAAATAAACGTCGGCGATTTTACTCAAAGACTTGCTAAAAAAATCAAAAAGAAGCTCGATGAAAACGGAATCAAAGTTTCTGCAATCGGCTCACCTATCGGAAAGATCAATATAACCGATTCTTTTGATAAGCATTTCAAAAAATTCAAAAAAGTTGTTGAATTAGCAAAGATCTTTGAAACGAAATATATTCGTATGTTCTCTTTCTATATTGAAAAGGATGCTGACTACGAACAGTATTTTGAAGAAGTTATTGCAAGACTTACAAAATTCGTTGAGTATGCTAAAGAAAACGATATTATACTTCTTCACGAAAATGAAAAAGGCATCTACGGCGATACTCCCGAAAGATGCAAAAAGATTTTTGACAAGCTCTACTGCGAAAACTTCCGTTGCACATATGACCCCGCAAACTTTGTTCAGTGCGGATGCGATACGGCAAAAGCGTTTGATCTCCTTGCGCCCTACGTTGAATATATGCACATAAAAGATGCAAGACTGTCAGACGGGCTCGTCGTTCCTCCCGGCCAGGGCGACGGTCAGATCAAAACTCTTATGGAAAAGCTCAGTGCTAAAAACTACAACGGTTTTATTTCACTTGAACCCCACCTTAAGAAATTTGCAGGTCTTGAAGCTCTCGAAAACGGAGAAAACCTCTCGATTGACGAGAATTCGGAATTCGACGGCGCTACGGCATTTAAACTTGCTCACAAGTGTCTCTCCGAAATCATTGCAACAGTTGAATAATTATTTAAGCCGACACTGTTTTTAAAGTGTCGGCTTATTTTTTAAAAACTCTTCAAATAATCGTTTACTATTTCTTTAAGCTCATCAAGGTTGTTAGCTCTGTTTACTTTTTCACGTGTCTGAGCCGCGCCCTTTTGACCTTGGATGTACCAAGCAAGATGCTTCCTGGCTTCCATAACGCCCGTATACTCACCCTTGAAGCTTATCATCAATTCAATATGCTCAAGTGCCACAGCCATTCTTTCTTCCATCGTCGGAGGTGTATATTCTCTGCCCTCCAAGAGGCACGTAATTTCCTCAAAGAGAAATGGATTTCCCATAGCCCCCCTTGCAATCATAAGCCCGTCGCACTTTGTATGATCGAGCATACGTTTTGCATCCTCCGCTGAATTTATGCCGCCGTTTGCGATTACGGGAATCGAAACCGATTCTTTTACTTTTTTTATTATATCAACATTTACGGGATCGCGGTACATCTGCGCCTTGGTCCTGCCGTGAACACAAATAGCCTTTGCCCCGTTTTTTTCGACTGTCTGCGCAAACTCAACGGCATTTATATGCTCATCATCCCAGCCGGAACGAAATTTTACAGTTACGGGAAGATCGACCGCGTCCGATACCGCCTTTACTATCCTACCTGCAAGTTCGGGATCTTTCATCAGGGCACTTCCGTCTCCGTTCCCTGCAATTTTCGGAACGGGACAGCCCATATTAATGTCTATACCGCTTGGCAGACAAGTGTTTTGACACGCCTTATAATTATTGGTAGCAAGTTTTTGTGCTGACTCCGCCATGATCTCGGGATCACTGCCGAATATCTGAATAAAGAATGGACTTTCATCCTCGGAAAAAGCAGCCAATACGGCTGTTTTGGTGTCGTTGTAATGAAGTCCCTTTGCAGATATCATTTCAGAAACGGTGCATTCGGCTCCAAACCTCTTGCATATTTTTCTGAAAGCCCGGTCGGAAACACCGGCAAGCGGCGCCAAAAACAGACCGTGTTTTAATTCTATGTTTCCTATTTTCATAGTTTTATACCTCAAAAAGTTTAAAAGCCGTTTCAGACATAACGAATACACAGGGATCTTTGGATTTTCCTCTGCTTGAAACAAATACACCTTCGTCAAGTCCGTTTATCGACCCGGGTTTACCCGATATAAGAACTATCTGAACCTTATTTCTCTCAACAGACGGTTTAATAACGGGATACTCTTCACGCCCCGGACACGACATTCCGCCAAATGGATAATACTGAACCCAATAAACAGTTCCGTCATCTTTGCATTCTATGTGTGTAGCTTTCACAGCCTTCTTTTTGGTTACAAAAACAACATATTCTTTATCATTTCTTTGAAAAACTATTTTTCTGTACAAATCATTTTCTTCGACACACTTGCCGAACTGTTTATAGTAGTTGTACAAAGACAGTTTTTCATCTTCGGCACATTCCATTATGTCGCCTACGTCGCATTTTAAGGCAGCGCATATTCTTGCAACGGTTTCGGTCGTAACCGTTTGGTTCTTCGAAAGCTTTGCCAATACACGCGAGCTGATCCCCGTTATTTCCATCAGTTCGACCTTGGATATATTTTTGTCAATAAGAAGTTTCCACAATTTTGAATAATCAATATAAATAACAACCACCGCCTTTCTTACAAGCTTATTATATCACACACCGTCATTTTTGTCAATATTATTTTACTATCGTAAATATTTTGTTGCAAAGTGCTTTTTTAATTCTTTTTTGTAGACATATTATTTTGTCGAATAAAAATATAAAAAATAATCATAAAAACACTTCACAAAACGTCAGGCTTTTGCTATAATATATCGGGTTGGTGCGGAATTGTGTAACGGTAGCACGGCAGACTCTGACTCTGTTTGTCTGGGTTCGAATCCTAGTTCCGCAGCCAAAAGACATCACTTTGTGTGATGTCTTTTTTTGTTTTCATACACAGCTAAAACGATGTCAGCAAAAAAAGGACACAATTATGCGTCCTTTTTTTATTATTTCTTTTGAATCTTCTTTTTCGTTCCGTCGGGATACTGAACGTAGGTGTTATCAAGTATTCCGCGCATCGAGGCGCGAAACTGCTTGATATATTCTGCTCTGAGCTGATCGCGCTCAGCCTGTTCTTCTACCGACAACCCCGATTCCTTTGCCTTTTTCGCAAGTTCGTTTATTCTTCCAAGCAATTCATCCATTATATAATCTCCGTCTTTCACTTCAGTTCAACTACCGTAACACCGTAGTCTCCCTCGCCGTATTTACCCGCTCTGAACGACTCAACTCTGCTGTCTTTTTTCAGATACTTCCAAATAGCCGTACGCAAAGCTCCCGTTCCCTTTCCGTGAAGAATGGTAACTGACTTTACGGACGATATTTTTGCATCGTCAAAATACTTGTCGATCATAAACCAAGCATCGTCGCCTATCTGTCCTCTAACGTCGATAGTAGGCTTAAAATCACGCTTAAACGACGCTACGGCACTCACTCTCGCCTTTTCTTTTCTCTGCTCGATCTTCTTGACGCTTTCATTCAGAACAAGATTTGAGAGATTTGTTTTCGTCTTTAAATTACCTGTCTGAACCTCTACCGTTCCGTTAGCCGTCGGAAGCTTCGTCACGATACCGAGCTTATTTATATTCACGAGAAGAACTTCGTCGCCGAGCTTCAGAGGTCTCGGCAAGGCGTATCCCTCTCCGACCTTTTTCTCGATAACGGGGTCGATCTCTTCGTCGGCAAATTTGAGCTTCGTTCTTATAACGTTGCGCGCGTCTTCAAGTCTTTGCGCGGCGTTCTTTGCGTCCTGCTCTTTTTTCAGCTTATCGAGCTGTTCAAGCACGAATTCACTCGTCATTCTCGCGCTTCCGAGTATTCTCGTCGCCTGCTCACGCGCGGTCTTGAGTTCTTTTTCGGCACGCCTTTCTGCCTCAAATATTCTGCTCTCCGCTTCGGCTTTGTATCTCTCGAAGTCCTCGCGCATTTTTTCGGTTTCAAGCGTTCTGTTTTCGAGCTCGAGTCGGCTCTCGTCAAGCTTGCCGATCACTTCCTCAAACTTCTTATTCTCTTTTGATACAAGCTCGCGTGCGTGAGAAACTATATCTTCATCAAGTCCAAGCTTCGATGATATCTCAAATGCGTTTGATTTACCGGGAGTTCCGATTATAAGTCTGTACGTGGGTTTTAGCGTATTTACGTCAAATTCGCACGATCCGTTCGTTACGCCCTCAGTTTCAAGGGCATAAGCCTTCAACTCAGCATAGTGGGTCGTTGCAGCACACAGCGCTCCCGATTTACGAACGTACTCGAGTACAGCCATTGCAAGTGCCGCGCCTTCAACGGGGTCGGTTCCTGCACCAAGCTCATCAAACAGCACCAACGATCTGTCGGAAACAAGCTTCGTTATATTTATTATATTGACCATGTGCGAGGAGAACGTCGACAGCGATTGCTCGATACTCTGTTCGTCGCCGATATCTGCATGAATATCGGAGAAAATACACACCGATGACGACTCGGAACACGGAATATGCAATCCCGATTGCACCATAAGGGCAAGCAATCCTATCGTTTTAAGCGATACGGTCTTACCGCCTGTGTTTGGTCCCGTTATTACAAGCGTATCAAAACCGTCTCCGAGAGACACGGAAATGGGAACGACCTTATCCTTGTCCAAAAGCGGATGTCTTGCCTGAACGAGATTGTACACCCTTTTTTCCGTAATCGTAGGTGAGCACGCCTTCATGGATACCGACAGTCCCGCTTTTGCAAATATAAACGCCAGAAGCGTAACGTTACCGTAATTAAGTACGATCTCTTCGGCTCTGTCTGCGCACGCCGCCGAAAGCATATACAGTATACGTTCGATCTCTGTCTTTTCTTTGATCTCAAGCTCTCTCAGCTCGTTGTTTGCATCAACTACGGGCATAGGCTCGACAAACAGTGTCGAACCCGTGGACGACGTATCGTGAACAAGTCCCTTAAGCTCGTTTTTGTACTCTACCTTTACCGGAATAACGTATCTGCCGTTTCGTATGGTTATAATATTCTCCTGAAGATACTTTGAATACAGAGGACTGTTTATATACCTCTGCAACGTCTCTTTTATCTTCGAATTTGTATTTCTTATCTTTCTTCTGATGTCACCCAAGGCAGGACTTGCATCGTCAGCCACCGTATCCTCTGACGGTAATGCCCTGTATATTCTGTTTTCGAGATTCTTATCCGTATAAAGTCGGTCAAATATCTCGATCAGTCCGTTTTCTTCGGATACATCGCCCTTTGAGTACTCCAAAAGTCCTCTTGACGTGCGCAATACGTTCGCAATATCAAGCAAAGTACCGGGTGCAAGTGATCCACCCTTCTTTGCATTGTCAACGGCAAAAGTTACGTCAACAACGTTACCGAAAGACGGCATACCTTTTTTATTCAAATACTCCAAAGCATCGGTCGTCTGATTTAATCCGTTCTTTATCTCCCACTCATCAGATGATGGCGTCATAGATAAAGCCAGTGCCTTTGCCCCTTCCGTGTGGGCAAACGACGACAAAAGCTCGAGTATCTTATTGTATTCAAGTGTTTTTAATGCTTTTTCAAATGCCATTTTTTAATCTCTTTAAATATTCTTTATTTGTTCGTTATACAGATCAAGTGTTTTAAAGCTCTTTCCAACCTGGTTCAATAAATACTTTTCGCTTATAATCGAAAAGTCGTTGAACGCCTCGTCTGAAAGAGTGTACGAAAAGATACGCTCCGTCTTGCATTCCGACACGTACCTCATAGCAACGAGCACAGACGGGCTGACGGAAAGGTAGGTTCCTGCCGTTTTAAGATCCAAGGTGTATCTATTCTGTTCGCTTTCACTCAAAAGGCAATCTCTGCATATTATATCACCGTTCAAAACGTCAATATAATACGATTCGCACTCGGTGTTTCCGCAAGAATGACATCCGGAAAGGTTTGGCGATACGCCCATCTCTGCGCATATACGCATTTCAAAAGTGCTCTTTATCTTCGATATACCGCACATATCCGTGCTCAAAGCATACAAAGAATTCAAAAGCAGTCTCAATACCTCGTCCTGTCTTTCTCCCTCTACACATACCTCGTTAACCACTTCGAGAAAATACTGTCCCAAAAACAGCTTGTCTATGCTGTTTACTATATCAAAAAACGCTTCAATATAGTCGGCTTCTTTTATGTAATAGAAGTCCTTTTTGCGAGTCAATACGAATTCTGAATAACAAAACAGCCTTGTCGGAGTCAAAAATCTGCTTTTGTTGCTTTTTGCACCGTGACAATAAACCGATATGAGTCCAAGCTCGGACGTCAGCACGGTTACTATCTTGTCATTCTCTTTAAACTGAACCGAGCGAGTTACTATGCCCTTTACTTTTATCAAACTCTGTTCAGCCATCAGTCTAATTTAAAACCGAAGTTGGAGATCACCTGCTGTGAATCTCTCCAATTTTCTTTTACCTTTACCCAAATATTCAAGAACACTTTTACGCCGAAAAACTCTTCCATGTCTTCTCTTGCGTATGTGCCTATCTTCTTCAGTGTCTCGCCTTTTTTGCCGATTATGATGCCCTTATGCGTTTCTTTTTCGCAGTAAACGGTAGCGTTTATCTTAAGCAGATTCTTGCCCTCTTCGAAGGTATCGACTATTACTGCCGTTCCGTGAGGGATCTCCTCGTCCAACGTGCGCAAAAGCTTTTCGCGTATGATCTCAGATGCGATCTGCCTTTCGGGTTGGTCGGTCAATGCGCTCTCGGGGAAAAACCATTCTCCCTCAGCCAAGAACGCTTCCGCTTCTTTCAATACTATTTCCGTTCCGTCGTTCTTTAGTGCAGATATCGGAATGATCGAATTAAAATCATGCAGAGCCGAATACGCTTTTATCGTTTCGCCGATCTTTTCAGCGTCTGCCTTATCAGTCTTGTTTATAACGAGTATTGCCGGCAGCTCCTGTTTCTTTATTTTTTCAATAAAGCCTTCTTCGATCTGTCCCGGTGCATAAGAAGCATCTACCACCAAAATAACCGCATCTGACTCGCCTACCGTCTTTCTGACGTTCTTGACCATAATATCACCGAGCTTGGTCTTTGGCTTGTGCATGCCGGGCGTGTCAAGAAATACGTACTGATCGTCTCCCTTTGTGAGAATACCCGTTATTCTGTTTCTTGTCGTTTGCGGTTTTTTCGATACTATCGCTATTTTCTCGCCCATAAGAGAGTTAAGCAACGTCGATTTTCCGACGTTTGGTCTTCCAACTATCGCTATAAAAGCAGTTCTTTTCATTTTTACCTCTGTAAATCTTTTATTATTATCTTGTCTGTCCGATCTTGTTTAATACTTCTTCCTGTTTTGCGAACATTTCTTTTTCGTCTTCCTCGCCCGTCTCATGATCATACCCGAGCAAATGCAGGCACGAGTGGACGCATAAGAATGATACTTCTCTTTCGAGTGAATGTCCGTATTCTTCAGCCTGTTCCTTTGCCTTTTCGAGCGATATAACAACGTCTCCGAGTACGACTGAGTTTCCCTCGTCTTCCATAGGGAAAGATAAAACGTCTGTTTCTCTGTCTATATCTCTGTATTCTTTGTTAAGGGTTCTTATATTTTCATTGTCGGTAAAGGTTACCGACACTTCGCAGTCTTTCGAAAAACCTTCGTACTCCAAAGTTCCCTCTATTGCTTTTTTTACCAATTCCTCGTATTCGGGAAGAAACTCGATCTTCTCTTGCTCATTAGTTATATAATAAGTTACTTTCATATTATCCTCTTTTTTCAGTTAAAAGTTCTTTTAAGTTTTGTTTTTTTAGCTTTTTCTTCGTTTTCTTTCTCATACTTTTCGTATGCGTTTATTATGCGCTGTACAAGCTTGTGTCTGACGACGTCGCGTGAAGTAAAGTTGTGGATCTTTATTCCCTCTACGTCTTTGAGCACCTTCATAGACTCGACCAAACCGCTTTTTTTGCCGAAAGGAAGGTCAGTCTGGGTAATATCACCCGTTACGACCGCTTTCGTGTTAAAACCAAGTCTCGTCAAAAACATCTTCATTTGCTCGGGTGTCGTATTCTGTGCCTCGTCAAGTATAATAAACGAATCGTCAAGCGTTCTGCCTCGCATATACGCCAAAGGAGCTATTTCTATCACGCCTTTTTCAAGGTTTCGAAGATAGTTTTCTCCCCCCATAAGCTCATACATCGCGTCATATAACGGTCTGAGATAGGGGTCGATCTTGTTCTGCAGGTCTCCCGGCAAATATCCCAGCTTTTCCCCTGCTTCAACGGCAGGACGGGTCAATATGATTCGGCTCACCTGTTTGTTTCTCAATGCCGTAACAGCCATTGCGACGGCGAGAAAGGTCTTACCCGTTCCGGCAGGGCCTATTCCCATTACAACCATATTATTCTTTATAGCATCTATATATCTCTTTTGTCCGACCGTCTTTGCCTTTATCGGCTTACCTCTCGTCGTAACGCAAATACAGTCGTCGCCGAAATCGTCAAGCTCATCGTCTTTTCCGTCTTTGATCATACTTATAACGTAATCAACGTTCTGCTCCGTTATACAGTCGTTTAAAACCGACAGTTTTTTCAGATAAGCAAGTGCGGAATACGCCATTTCAACGTTTTCCGCATCACCCGAAACAACTATTGCGTTTCCCGCCGTCCTTTCGGTATCACGATTCGTAACTCTGACGCCAAAAGCATTTTCAATCATTTGTACGTTGATATCAAAGTTACCGAACATTATCGACGTCTGTTCAAACGTATCGGTGAGTAACACTTTTTCCGACATTCCGTTTTCCTTTCAAACTATTGCAAATATTTTTTGCATTTTCTTTATATTAATTCGATCCGACTTTTATTTCTTTTTCAAGAGCTATATCCGTGAGGCAGTATACCTCGCAAATAAGCCTATACGAACGGTCTGTGATCTCAACTTCCGTCCTCCGTTCAAGCACCTCGGAATCCGACAGTTCTTTAAGCAAAAGCTTCGTCATTTCTTTTTCAGCCTCGTGCCTTGCTTCTTCTTCATCTAAAGTAACTGTTTTCATAACGTATTCGCGGTTCGCAGTCTCGTCTATAATTATCGGGAGCTTTATCTTTCCGAACAAAACTACCCTCTCGGCATCTTTTACGGTATCGTAATCTCCCTTGCTTTTTTCAAGCTCGGAATATACCTTAAAGCTCTTGCCGAAAAAGCTGATATTCATAGCGCGGTGAACGGTTCCCGTATACTCTTTCACTTGTTTTTCAAATGGGATATCAATTTCAAAAGTTCGTGTAACGTAGGCGTACACGCTTCCTCTCGATCTCACGGTTTCAAATCCGAACGGCTTTTCCAAAAAACCGCTCACGAGAAGGTCTCCGTCCTTTACCACAGACATATTTTCGACAACGGCATTACCCGAATAAATAGTCATACTGTCGATCTGACCGCTGTATTTTGCAACGATGTTCGACGCTGTATAATTGCCGTCCTCGTCCTTTACCTTTCTTTCTCTCAGCTCAATATGCGCGGTAGTACCCTCCATATTGACCGACACGAACGATATATCGTCGCTGTTTTGCAAAAAAGTATTGCAAAGATCGTAAAAATCAACGTTCGGGATATACGTTCCCACCCCGAATCCCGCTTCCAAAAGACGTTCTTCTATAACCGTGTCGGATATATTATCATTCCCAGAAAACGTTATCTGCCACACAAAAAGACGGGATATATATACCGAAAAACAAAAAATCAGCGAGCCTATTATTATACCGTATCTTCTTTTGTATTTATTAAGAAAAAAAGGCAACCCCTTCCCCTTTATACTATAAACTTTTATGCCCGTTTTGTCAAGCAAAGAGCATACTTTATCGCTGCTTTGACACCTGATCTCAAACTTAAAAACGTCAGAATTCTTTTTCATTTTTCCTGCAAGCACGTTATTTCTGTGCAAAACGTTCATACACTCTTCTGCCGAGCATGAAGGTATCTCTATTTCGGTATATCCGAGTATATAATCAAGAAGTCTGTTCAGCGGCATATATCCCCCAAAAACTCAATCGAATCTATCTTTCCCTTTATACAAAGGGTCGTATGGTAAAAATTTTTCAAAACCAGTCTTTCGCCCTTTACATATATACAGCCATCACAAACCTCCATAATTACACCGTCTTCTTCGTATTTTTGTATAGATTTTACTCCGCTGACGGTAATCTCCCTTCTGCCAGCTATTTCGGTCGAGCACTCTCGGCAAAGCTCGGCTAACGGCAATTCGGTTTTCTCGGACAAAACTGCCAGAAGCCGATGAATACCTTTCATCAAGCATATTCCTCCGTATCTTTAAATAATATTTATCACGATATTTTATGCAGCGGAGAAATTATAAATGCAAAAAACAGCCTATAAACCTATTTTTCCTCTTTATTTCGTTCTGTATGTCGGAATAAGCTATCTTTTTGTTTTTATGTTAAAATGCCCCGAACTCGCAATCACTTCATGCAAAAACGCCCTCAGCCTTTGTTTTTTTAGGGTTATTCCGACCCTATTCCCGTTCGCTGTACTGTCAAATCTTATATTCTCTTCGGACATTCCCCGTTATTTAGGCAAATTATTCGGAAAATCTTTCCCGCGTTTAATGAAGATCAGCGCCCCATCCGTTTCTGCGGTCATCGCAGGCAGCCTGTTCGGTTTTCCGCTCGGTACAAAAAGCGCCGTCTCCCTCTACGAAGAAAAATTTATATCCAAAAAAGAATGCGAAAGGCTTATTTGTTTTTGTTCGAACACAGGACCGGCGTTTGTACTCGGAGTCGTCGGAAGTGCTCTCGGAAACCCAAAGATCGCCTTTTGTATTTACCTTTGTCAAATTATCTCGTCTTTGATCATTGCTCTTTTTTTGCGCGATCCCGGCCATATCGAAACAGTACGCGAAAAAAAATTTGACAAAAACATCAGCCTGCTTTCGATTCCCGCATCTATAACTTCCGCCGTTCTTCCAATATTAAATATCTGCGCTTTCGTTTGCTTTTTTTCATTCATTTCGGCATCTGTCGAAAACCTTCTCAAAAGCGTATGCTCAAACGATCTTCTTTACGCAGCTGTAAGCGGATTTATCGAGCTTACAAACGGCATCGAACAGCTGTCATACCTGCCGCTGAATAATACTACCGTTTATCTTGCATCGTTTTTTGTCGGCTTTTCGGGTCTGTCGGTCATTCTGCAAAGTATAAATATTTTTGCTGAATATAGAATAAACAGTACGAAATTTATACTATCTAAGCTCTTTCAGGGAATAATTTGCGGTTTTCTGTGTGTTATTCTGTGCAATTTCTTAAAATTGTATTGAAATATTGAACAGGTATGGTGTATAATATATTCGTTAAACAAAGATTTAGGATTACGGTGTGTATTATGAAAAGAAACGATAACGGTTATCAAAAAATCTGTCTTTTTTGCGAAAATGCTACGATTCTGCAAGGGGATGAAAACGTCCTCTGCAAACACAAAGGAATAGTCAGCGAGGATTTTGTCTGCAGAAAATACGTATACGATCCTCTTAAACGTCAGCCGAAAACAAACGCAAATATGCCCACGCTTTCCAAAGACGACCTGCTCTGAAATAATGTTACATAAGCTTTTTCACCCGCAAATATATGCGGGTGATTTTTGTTTAATAAAACAGAGAGAGTGTGTGCTCTGCACACACTCTCTCT
>JAZNOI010000015.1:0-11798 GCA_045580755.1 Eubacteriales bacterium
AAGCACAAACAGTCAGGGCTTTGCCCCGAACCCCACAAGAGACGCGCTTTTGTAAAAGCGCCCTCTTGACTCCAGCCAAAACTTTTATCAAATAATATTATCTTTTGCGTGCGTTATTATTTCTTCCCATTTTTAATTAAAATAGACTTGATTTCACATTGATGTTATTATATAATTATATGAGTATATTAAAATGGAGAAAGTGTATGTCCATAACTAACGACAGACAAAAGAATATCAGAAATTTTTCGATCGTTGCTCATATCGACCACGGCAAATCAACCCTTGCCGACAGGATCCTTGAGCATACGCAATCGGTTACCAAGCGCGAGATGGAGGAACAGCTCCTCGACGATATGGACCTCGAAAAAGAAAGAGGTATAACCATAAAGGCTCGCGCCGTTAAACTCGACTATACAGCCCCCGACGGTCAGGAATATATCCTTAACCTCATCGACACCCCCGGACACGTTGACTTCAACTACGAGGTCTCGCGTTCACTTAACGCGTGCGACGGTGCTCTGCTCGTCGTTGACTCAACGCAAGGTATCCAGGCACAGACACTCGCAAACGCCTACCTCGCCGTTGACGCCGACCTTGAGATCGTTCCCGTTATAAACAAGATCGACCTGCCCGCCGCCGATCCCGACAGGGGACGCAAGGAGATCGAGGACGTTATCGGAATTCCCGCCGAAGGCTGTCCCGCAATATCCGCAAAAAGCGGACTTAATATCGACCAGGTCCTCGACAAGATAGTGAGCGATATTCCTCATCCCAAGGGCGACGTCGACAAACCCTTGAAAGCTCTCATATTCGACTCGTATTACGACTCATATCTCGGAGTTGTCGTATATATACGCGTATTTGACGGTCAGATAAAGAGCGGAGACGAAATATATATGATGGGTACGGGTGCAAGGTTTACCGTCGTTGACGTCGGCACGATGTCGGCGTTCGGACTTACAAAATCCGATTACCTCGCTGCAGGCGACGTTGGTTATATCACTGCAAGCATTAAAAACGTTTCCGACACCCGTGTCGGCGATACCGTCACCAATGCCGAAAACGGCATTGACACTCCCCTGCCCGGCTTCAAAAAGGCAATACCCATGGTTTACGCCGGTATATATCCCGCAGACGGAGCAAAATACGGAGATCTCAGAGACGCCTTAGAAAAACTCCGCTTGAACGATGCGGCTCTAACGTTTGAGCCCGAAACGTCAGCGGCTCTCGGATTCGGTTTCCGTTGCGGCTTCCTCGGACTTCTCCACATGGAGATCATCGAAGAACGAATCGAACGCGAATTCAATCTTGACCTCATAACAACAGCGCCCAGCGTTATTTATAAGATCGACAAAAAGGACGGCGAGACGGTATTTATCGACAACCCCGCAAACTATCCTCTCCCCGACGAGATCGAAACGGCATACGAGCCCATGGTCAAAGCAAGCATCATTACCCCGTCCGAATATATCGGCGGAATCATGGAGCTTTGCCAGGACAGACGCGGCATATTCATTGATATGACGTACATTGACACCACGAGAGCAGAACTGCATTACAGACTCCCTCTCAACGAGATCATTTACGACTTTTTCGATGCATTGAAGAGCCGAAGCAAAGGCTACGCCTCGCTCGACTACGAAATTGCGGAATACGTTCCGAGCAAGCTCGTCAAGCTCGATATTCTCTTAAACGGCGACGTTGTCGATGCGCTTTCATTTATAGTTCACGACGAAAAGGCATACGCGAGAGGACGAAAGATCTGCGAAAAACTTAAGGACAACATCCCGAGACAGCTGTTTGAGGTTCCGATACAGGCGGCGATCGGCGGCAGAGTTATCGCCCGCGAAACAGTAAAGGCTCTCCGTAAAGACGTTTTGGCAAAGTGTTACGGCGGCGATATTACGCGTAAAAAGAAATTGCTCGAAAAGCAAAAAGAAGGTAAAAAGAAGATGCGTACCCTCGGTACGGTCGAGGTCACACCCGAAGCGTTTATGGCTGTTCTTAAGCTTGACGACGAGTGATGACCGAAAAATTATACAGTTAATAATAATTGGGAAATATAGGGGAAACAGATTATGGAAAAGAAGCTTGGACTTTATATTCACATTCCTTTTTGTGAACACAAATGCGACTACTGCGACTTTTATTCGGTTGCAAAATTCAAGGACTACGTTAGATTTACCGACACCATTCTCTTGCAGATGGAAGACTATGCCGAAAAGACGGAAGACTACATCATCGATACTATATACATCGGCGGCGGAACGCCTACCGTTCTCCCCGTAAAGAGAATGCTCGAGATCATCAGCGGCATATACCGCAACTTTAACGTCTCTCAGAACGTTGAATTCACAATGGAAGCAAATCCCGCTACCGTTGACTTCAAAATGCTAAAAAAATACCGCAAAGCAGGCGTAAACAGACTCAGCTTCGGTTTGCAGAGCGCAAACGACGAGGAGCTCGGCAGTCTTTCAAGGATCCACACCTACGAGGACTTTGTCGAAAGCTACGAAATGGCAAAGAAAGCCGGCTTTGAAAACATCAACGTTGACATTATGTACGGCATCCCCGGACAGACGCAGTATTCTTTGGGATACACCTTGGAGCAGGTATGCGACCTCAATCCCAAGCATATCTCCCTCTACGGCTTGAAGATCGAGGAAGGCACTCCCTTCTACGAAAAGAAAGACCGCTTGAATCTGCCCGATGAAGATACCGAATACGAAATGTATAAATATGCAGTAGACTATCTTGCATTCAGAGGCTACTGGCAGTACGAGATCAGCAACTTCGCATCCGACGGCTACAAGAGCAGACATAACCTCAAATACTGGAACTGCGGCGAATACCTCGGCATCGGTCCCTCTGCACACTCCTATTTTGAAAACCGCCGCTTCTCCTACAAGAGATCTGTCGATATGTTTATGGATGCTTTGGAATACGTTGACGCGGGTGTTGACATCATTGAAGAGGACTACACCATTTCTCCCGAAGAAAGAATCGACGAATACATTATGCTCAAACTCCGTCTTTCCGAGGGCATAAACGTAAACGAATTCAAAGAAAAGTTCGACAAAGACTTCGGACAGATGTTCGAAAAAGAACTCAAGCTTTACATCGAAAACGGCTTTATGGAGTTCAAAAACGGCCATTACTATTTCACAACAAAGGGTATGTACGTTTCAAATTACATCCTTGCAACCTTTATGAGCTTTGACAGCGACATAGTAAAGGGGATCGCAAAAGGTCTTGACAAGTAAACAAAAAAATTACGCGTATACGGCGTTTGCCATATACGCGTTTTTTATTGAATACGACAAAGAGAGAGTCGTGCAGAGCCCAACTCTCTCTTGTTTTATTTCATCATATAACCTTTACCGCGCACCGTGTGTATCAACTTGAATCCGAGCACTTGGTCAAGCTTTTTTCTCAGATAATTAATATACACGTTGTCGGCATTGTTTTTTGGGTCGTAATCTTTTCCCCAAATAGTATCGAGAACCTCTTTCCTCGACACCGCAGCCCCTCTGTTTTTATACAAAAGCTGTAACAGCAAAAATTCTTTCGGGGAGAATTTTATAACCCTGCCGTTCACCGTCGCCTGCTTTGAAAACTGATCAAGTTCAATTTTCACGTTCGGATCACCGCTAACCGTTTTGGGTGTATCGAGCAAAAGACACGATGCCAGCTTTTTCATATAGTCCTTTATCGAAAACGGTCTCTCAAAAAACGCCGTAACGTTCTTCGGCAGGTCTTCCAAATCGTCATGTGAGAACACGATAAAATCGGACTCAGTCTTTTCGACAAACGACAGATCCTTTCCCGAATAATCGGCATCAAAAACGACCAGATCGCAGTCACTGCAAGCCAGACTGAGTGCCGCTTTGCTCTTTTTTTCACAAACACTCTTCACCTTTATCGGTAATTCCGACATTTCAAGCTCGAGCATTCTCGCAAACACTCTGTCCTCACATACCAGACATACGTTTTTCATTTCTTTTTAGGTTTTTCCGCGGTAAGAATATTCTTCCACTGAAGATCGAGCCATTTCGCAACCGCGATCATTATAACATATCCCAAAAAGAAGTTTGCAACAATTCCGATATACGGAGCAACAAGCTCGAACACACCGTGTCCGCCGTCAAACACGTCGGAATAGGTCTGCGCGATCCGTCCCGAAAGATATACAGTCGAGATCAGAATATTTACCCAAAAAGTTATTACGGTCAAGGGGTTTTTAACCGATATCCACTTTCTGACCGTTATATCGGTATTCTTTTCGTCAATATATTTCGAGCGCAAGAATGCGATCAGCACGATCGAGCCGATAAGCAAAAGTATTTCCACCGAGTTGACAAACAGGAAGTATACAAAGTTAAACACCAAATTCTCCATAAAGTCCTTGGAACCGTAAATCCCGAAAGCCATAGCCGCAACGAAGAACAAAACTATTCTCAAAACGGCATAGGAAATAATGACACCGCTCTTTTTAAAACCAAATCGGAGCATATTGTTTATAATAAGAGCGTATATAACAAAGTTTGCAACCGATATCATTGCATTGTTGAAGCCTTCCAGAAATTCAATAAACCACGTATACTGCTTCCACAAAACCGCCGTTCTCAACGAAGAAATTATATAGATCATCAAAAAGTGGGTTATGAATGTAACGAGTATCGCTGCGATAAATCCCAATAAGTTGATATGTTTTTTAAACGCCTGAATCTGAACGTTTTTTGCCATAACGTACCTCTGAAAATAATAAATATTTAGTTTATCTCGTTAATATCGTAAGGAGTAAGCTGATATACACAGTAGTTCAGCCAGTTTGCAAAAAGAAGATGCGCGTGGCTTCTCCAAGTATTAAGAGGCCTTTTTTCCGGATCGTCTCCCGGGAAGTAGTTGTAAGGAACCTGAATATCGAGCCCCTTGTTTACGTCTCTGAAATATTCCTTCGAGAGCGTATCGTAATCGTACTCAAGATGACCTGTCGCAAAGAATCTTCTCATATTCTTGTCAGCGATCAGGAAAAGACCTGCCTTTTCCGAGTCGGCAAGAACCTCGAGGTTTTCATTTTTCTTTACAAGCTCGGCATCTATGTCGGTGTGGCGCGAGTGGGGTGCGTTAAACACCTCGTCAAATCCGCGAAGAAGCGGGTGTTCGGGATTTTTCAGCGTGTGTGGGAATATTCCGAACATCTTTTGCGGCATGCTGTGCTTAGGAATACCGTAATGGTAATAAAGCGCCGCCTGCGCCGCCCAACAAATATGAAGGGTGGAATACACGTGCGTTTTTGACCACTCCATTATCTTGCAAAGCTCGTCCCAATATCCGACTTCCGAAAAATCAAGGTTTTCAACGGGCGCGCCCGTGATTATCAGTCCGTCAAATTTCTCGTTCATAACGTCGGCACAGCTCGTATAAAAGTGGTGCATGTGCTCTTCGGGTGTATGCTTGGGTTTATGCGCTGTCGAGGGATAAAGCAACGTCAGCTCTACCTGCAGAGACGTGTTCGAAAGCAGTCTTATAAGCTGAGTTTCGGTTACTATCTTTGTAGGCATAAGATTTAATATAGCAATCTTCAAAGGACGTATGTCCTGATGGTCGGCTCTGTTTTCGTCCATCACGAATATATTTTCATTTTCGAGTATGCCAACTGCCGGAAGATCGGCGGGAACTTTGATCGGCATAAAAATCACCTCGCTTTTTCTCTATCAAGTTATTATATCAATTTTCGCCCTACATAGCAAGTCTTTTTTTAAAAATATTGTTGACGACCTCTTATAAAACCAATCCAAAAACCAATATACACTCCCCGTCTAAAGCTAAACAAACGATTTAACAAAAACGCTTGCGCGTTTTTAAAAAGAGCACAAATTGTCAGGAGCTTCGCTCCCGAACCCACACAAAAGGGCGCTTTTGAAAAAGCTCCCTCTTGACTCCCCCAAAACTTTTAATCAAATTATGTTTTTGCAAAAAAATTGCACCGCATTAATTTTTGCGGTGCTTTTTTTATTATAATTTAATTCCGAAAAGCTTGCAGGCGTTTTCGCTGAAGATCTTCGCGTTTTCTTCATCGGTCAACCCGATATTAAAAAACCTCTCGAACTCGACCTTGGGATCCCACATCGGATAGTCGGTGCCGAACAAAACCTTGTCAACTCCGTATTTGTATACGATCTTCTTTGCCGTCTCGGAACTGAGCTGATACAGGCTTGAGGAACAGTCAACGTACAGATTCGGAAGTCCCGAAAGCTTGTCAGCCGCCTCCTCCCATATCGACCAGCCGCCGAAATGAGCGCCTATAACCGTCAAATCGGTATATATCTCCATAACGGGCAAAAGCCTGTTCGGATTTGAATAATCGTATCTGTAATCGCCCGTGTGCATAAGTATGGGCAGCTTATGCTTTTCGCAAAGCTCGTATATCTTTAAGCAGCGGTAATCGTCGATCTTAAACCCTTGAATATCGGGGTGAAGCTTAACTCCCTTCAGACCCAATCTCATCAAGTTTTCCACGTCTTCTTCTATATCTTCACTGTCAGGATGAAGTGTTCCGAGCCCCGTGAATTTTCCGTTTCCTTGCTTTACGCTCTCTGCGATAAAGTTGTTTATACTTGCAACCTGGTGGGGCGTTGTCGCCACCGACTGCACAATATAGTGATCAATTCCGGCACTGTCCCCCACCTCGAACAGATTTACGACAGTTCCCGAACCATACGAGTGCACTCCGTAAAAACCATCAGTTCCGCCTACCGCCCTTGAAGCAATCTTTTCGGGGTAAATATGGCAGTGCGCGTCTATTACTTTATACTTATTTTCAATCATTATTTATCAGCCTTCTTCAGTCCGAGTTTTTCGACCGCATTTTCTCTCATTTTATACTTCTGTATCTTTCCTGCTGCATTCATCGGGAAACTGTCAACAAAGTCGATATATCTCGGAACCTTGTGTCTTGCCATGTGGTCGCCGATATATTTCTTCATTTCTTCTTCGGTCATTTTTTCTCCCTCTTTAAGAATAATGCAAGCCATGATCTCTTCGCCGTATTTCTCGTCGGGAACTCCGATGACCTGGACGTCGCTGACCTTCGGACAAGTATATATAAACTCCTCGATCTCCTTCGGATAAATGTTCTCTCCGCCACGGATGATCATATCCTTAAGTCTGCCCGTAATTCTGTAATTACCGTCGGGAGTACGGCACGCAAGGTCTCCCGTATGGAGCCAACCGTCAGCATCGATAGCCGCCTCAGTAGCTCCGGGCATCTTGTAGTAACCCTTCATTACGTTGTAGCCCCTTGCAACGAACTCACCGTTTTCGCCGTCTGCACAGTCCTCGCCCGTGTCGGGATTGATTATTTTACACTCAACGTTTGCAAAAGCAGAACCTACAGTCTCCGTGCGAACTTCCAAAGAGTCGTAATAACTGCTCATGGTACATCCGGGCGATGCCTCGGTCTGACCGTAAACGGATACGATCTCTTTCATATTCATAATATCCGCCGCCTTTTTCATAAGATCGGCAGGACAGTTAGAACCCGCCATAATGCCGGTACGGATATACGAAAAGTCAGTTTTTTCAAAATCGGGGTGCTCCATCATCGCAATAAACATAGTCGGAACGCCGTTAAAAGCAGTAATGTGCTCATTGTGCACGCAAGCCAACGCGGGCTTGGGCGAGAAATAAGGCAACGGATACATTGTCGTTCCGTGAGTCATTGATGCTGTCATCGAGAGAACCATGCCGAAGCAGTGGAACATCGGAACTTGTATCATCATTCTGTCAGCCGTGGACAAGTCCATGTGGTCGCCTATATACTTTCCGTTGTTTACAACGTTATAATGTGTGAGCATTACTCCCTTGGGGAAGCCCGTAGTACCTGACGTATACTGCATATTGCACACGTCGTCTTTGTCAACGAGCGCCGCCATTCTGTATACCTCTTCGACGGGAACCTCATCCGCTCTCTTCAATGCGTCGTTCCAGGTCATACAGCCCTTTTGGGTAAAGCCGACCGTAATAACGTTACGCAAGAACGGCAGCCTCTTGCTGTGCAAGGGTTTTCCGGGTTTCGTCGTTTCGAGTTCGGGACAAAGCTGTGCCACGATCTCTCCGTAATCGGTATCCTTCGATCCCTGCGTCATAACGAGGGTGTGGGTATCCGACTGGCGCAACAGATATTCGGCTTCGTGTATCTTATATGCGGTATTGACCGTTACGAGAACTGCCCCTATCTTAACTGCCGCCCAGAAAGAAATGTACCACTGCGGAACGTTCGATGCCCAAACGGCAACCTTGTCTCCCGCTTTTACGCCGAGCGAAATAAGCGTTCTTGCAAACGTGTCAACGTCATCGCGGAACTCGCTGTACGTTCTCGTATAATCGAGTGTAGTATATTTAAAAGCATACTGGTCGGGAAAATCCTCAACAAGTCTGTCAAGAACCTGGGGAAAAGTGAGATCGATAAGATCGTCCTTTTTCCAGCTGAAGCGGCCTGTGTGCGCTCTGTTGTAATAAAAATTCTTCTCTCCCTTCGAAGTATCGGAAAACTGCTTCATATAGTGCGTAAACTGAGCAAATATGATCTCCATATCGTCTATTTCCGGACACCAAGCGGGATCCCAAACGAGAGATATAAAGCCGTCGTAGTTTACACTGCGAAGAGCACTCATTATAGCTTTGATCGGGAGTTTTCCCTCACCCGCGAGGCAGTACTGCTTTTCGCCGTTTTCAACGGTTACGTCGTTGAAATGCACGTGTTTAACGTACGCGCCCAAATTCTTTATAATAACCTCGGGATCTTCTTCCTCCATATAAGCCTCGGAAAGATTCCACAAAGCTCCGAGATTATCGGATGCAAAGCCCTCGAGCAACGAGCGCAGCTTTTCTGTATTTCTGAACGCTCCCGACGTTTCAATAAGGAGCGTAACCCCTCTTTCTTCCGCCTCGGGCAAAGTTTTTTCTATAAACCTCTGTGCAACTGTTATTCCCGATTCATCATCGGTTCTCGACTTCATTCGGATATAAGGAATTCGGAGAAACTGTGCGATCTCATAACAGCGCGCAATTTCAGCCTCTGCCCCCTCTGTTTCCGATTCAACGGTAATATCGCTCACTATGTCGATGCAGGGGATGGTCAGCTTCTTGTCGTAAAGCATACGAAGCGTCGATGCCGCAGAATAGTCCTGAAAAGCGCCGTTTCTGTCAGTGAAAAGACGGTTGTTTATATTATGAAGTTCGATTCCTTTAAATTTGAGGGTCTCGGCAATATCGCAAAAATCCTCAAAACTACCCGAATGCCAACCCTTTGTCGAAAACGAAAGTTTCATTTGTGTTTACCTCCAAAAAAGCGCCTTATACGTTGTGTTCCTCGTAAACTATCTTGTTTACGGCGCTGATATAAGCTCTGATACTTGCTCCGATAATGTCTGTCGATATACCGTTACCCGAATAAAGCTTGCCGTCGTAACGAAGCTTTACGAGAGCCGAACCGACAGCCTCTTTGCCCTCCGTTACCGACTGGATCTGGAAGTCGTCAAGCTCGTATCTGTGTCCGATTATCTGCTCGATCGCAACGAACGCCGCGTCGATAGGACCGTCGCCGATCGCAATTCCCTGCATCTTCTTTCCGTCTCGGCTAAGCGTTATCTGCGCGCTTGAGCTAATGATATTTCCGTTGTTTATTACGTAATTTTCAAGCTTGTACGAATCGGGAACCTGCAAAGCAACCGTCGCAACGATAGCGTCAAGCTCTTTCGCTCCCACAGTTTTCTTGGTTGCAACGCGGCACACCTCTTCGTGTACCCTCTTGTTGTCCTCGTCGGAGAGGTCAAAACCAAGCTTTGCAACAGCCGCCGCAACAGCCGTTATATCGTCTTTCGCATCAAGTCTGATGCTATTTTCCTCGACCGTCGCCGCCGAAACTGATTTGTCGTTTTTCGTTCCCTCGGACACCCACGTGATCTGACCGATTATGCGGTGAAGCTCGGTATAGCTTATTCCCGTGGAAAATCCGTAATTGTCTCCGCAGTTCTTAACCATTCCCGCAAACGTCTCGAAAGGAACACCGTCGCCACCGACCGTCGTTTTTACCAGATCAACGCCCTTTTTGACCGACATTATAGCCTCGGCCGAAGCAAGTCCGTTCTTGTCCGAGCAGGAAACGCCAACCTGAACACCGGCGATCTTAGATATCTTCTCACCGAATGCCGCAAAATCATCGGGCAACATTCCCGCCGCGCTGTCGCATACGGATACGGTCTTGGCACCGGCCTCGACCGCCGTCTTTATGAGCTTTTCCAAAAAGTCTTCCTCCGCTCGCGTTGCGTCAAACGCACAGAACTCAACGTCCGAACAAAGCTTCGTAGCCTTTTCTACGGCGTATCTCACCCATTCGACCATCTTGTCGGGCTTCTTGTGCATAAAATATTCCATTCCGACGGGAGAGGTCGGAACCTCGATTCTGATCCTACCCTTTGCGGCAACGCTCAATGCGGCTGCCGCATCGTCGATGCTCTGTTCTGTGCTGCCCGCAGCAACGGATATTATGCTGTTTTTTACAAACGAAGAAGCAGTTCTCACGAGGAGTATATCGGTTCTCGCATTTGCTATCTCGGGCAGCTCGATTACGTCGCATCTGAGCTTCTCGAGCTGTCTGATTATTTCAAGTCTTTCTTTAAAACTGAACGTCCTGTCCTCTCTGCAAAGTGTCTTGTCTGCAATTTTAATTTGTTTCATAGCACAAACCCTTTCTTAGATCCGCAAAATACTGTACGGCATTATAAAAATAAAAAACCCGAAGTCAATCAATGACTTCAGGGACGAAATTATCGCGGTACCACCCTGTTTACCGTCCTTTTATAAAAGCAACGGTCAACTCGTAAAGCTCTATCAAGCCTTCTGTCATGGTAACGGGACAAACCGTAGCCGCTTACTCGATACCTTTCGGCAGCTCTGCTCGGGAACGAGACTTCCCATACCTTTCACACCGTCTTGCACCAAACCGACGGCTCTCTGCAGTGAATCACAGATGGGAATAATTCCTTCATCGCATTTAAAATATGCTTTAGTATATCACCATACTAAACAATTGTCAAGTGTTTTTTTATTTTTTTGACAAAACAAATATGTATTCAAAATTATTATTTCGCCTTCTATGCAACAAAAAAGAGGATACGACTATAAAAAGCATATCCTCATTTTCGCAATATAATTTTTTATAACTCGGGGAGCTCGATAGGTTCTCTGTTTGTAAACGGGAACGTGATCTGCTCTGTCGTTTGGGACGTATCGGGAACCGTTGTGTCGGGAGCGGGTCTGTCCGTCGTTACCTCGGGCGTTCTTGTCGTCTCGTCGGGAGTGCCCGTCGTCTCAGCAGGAGAAACAGTCGTTCCATCGGGAGTGCCCGTCGTCTCTGACGGTGCCGTCGTGGCATCCGTGAACTCGGGGAAATCAACATATTCGAAACGTTCGTCGCTTTCTTTGTCCACGGGTTCATTCGTGACTTCGTCTTTCGTTTCTTTCTGCGTTTTGTCTGCAATGGTCGTCGTGTCATTGTCGGTATTATCCTTGGAATCGCCCGAGCAAGCAACTGCGATCACAAGCAAAAGACATAATGCAAATACAAGTATTACTTTCTTCATAAGCTATCATAACGGCGTTACGCCGCATCTACCTCCGTTTTATTCTACTCATTTATTGTATCATACAATATGCCTTTCAGTCAATAGGGGGGAAAATATTTCTTCCGCACAAAAAACATGGTATACGCAAACAGTCAGGGCTTCGCC
>JAZNOI010000016.1:0-18522 GCA_045580755.1 Eubacteriales bacterium
ACTCTTTTTTGTTACGAAAGATTATCTGTTTTGTCTGTAGACTTCAAAAGCTAAAACCGATGCAGGCGAAGCGGCAGAAAGGGCGGCGGGGAAGGCTTTGCCGTATTCGATGCAGACAATGCTGTCGGCTTGCTTAAGCAAAGGACTCGATATTCCTCTTTTTTCTCCGCCGACGACCAAGAATAACGGCATTTTCAGGTCAGAATCGTACATTGAAACGCTGTTATCTTTATCGGCACAAACGATTTTGTAGCCACTTTTTTTGAAAAGGGAAACAAAATCATCGTTTTCGGTTATATAAAAAGGGATCTGTTCGGACGCTCCCGCAGATGCGCGGCATACGACACCCGAAGCACCAAGCCAATTTCTTTTTGAAAGCACAATGCCGTCCACACCGGCAGCGTAAAGACTCCTTATGGCATAGCCGAAGTTGTATGGATCCTCTATCCCCTCGATCATAACGAAAAATTTGCCGTTTTCCAAAACGTCATCGGAGAGCGAGTTATACGTTCTGTCAGAACATACGAACGCAAGCCCGCCGTGGCTGTTTCCGAGTGTAAGTTCGTCTATTTTATCTTTGTCGGTAAGTATAAGCTCGTATCCTGGTTCGAACGATTTTGCCTTCAAAAAAGAGAGCTCTTTGGGCTTTTTGCGTATATTTTCTTTGTCATAATACACTTTCAATATCTTTCTGTCGCTTGTTTTGTCAAGTATGGATGACAAGACAGCACGAAACGAGACTATGCCTTCGAAGATATTGCTGTTTATGAACTTATCCCTTTCTTTCACTCTGGTAATTCTCCGTTTTTAAGTATTTTTTCGTAAACGTATCCCTCGCGGATACCGTGTGTTGTAACTTTTATTGTTTCGACCCCGAATCTTTCGAAAATTCCGATGTAAGCGGCAAGTCCCGGAATGACTGTCGTTGTTCTGTCGGGGACGTTTTCTTCCAAAAGTGATATAATTTCGTTTGAATAATTTTTCAAACGGTAATATAATTCTTTCAAATTGTGAAAAGACATTTCGTACGGGTCTTTGCTCTTGAAAAACAGTCTGTACAGCTTATTGATAGCAAGTGCGGTTCCGCCTACGAGTATAGCTGAGTCGATACGTTTATTGCAGAATGGAAGACTGTCGACTTCATTCAAAGCATGTTGTTTCATTTCGTCAAAGTTTGGGGAAGAGTATTCAAGAAAGAGGGAGAGTGAACCGAATCCCATACTGCGTGAATTTACGGTGTTTCGGTCTTCAAACAATACGATTTCAGTACTTCCTCCGCCCATATCAAGCAAAATGCCGTTTTCCGGGAAAGCGGGATCGGATCTTTTTACTCCAACAAAGCTCAGATGTGCCTCTTCATCTCCCGTAACTAAATCAATTTCTAAGCCGGTATTGTTTTTAACTTCAAGTAAAATGTCGTTTGAGTTGTCGGTTTTTCTCAAAGAGGCAGTTGCGAAGCATTTAAAAATACCGGAATCCAACATATCGGAAATTGTTTTGAATTCGGTCAGTGTTTTGCATAATAAGTGAATACCGTCATAGGAAAGGATGCCGTTCTCTATATAGGAGATGAGTTTTGCGTTTCTGACTTCCGACCGAATTTCTTTGAGCAGATTTATGTTATATTCAAAGACTTTCATTTTGATGGTATTTGAGCCAATATCAACGACAGATATCTTCACGCGAACCCCCCTCCTTTTAGCGTATTTTACTTAGATGTATTATAGCATAAAACGTGAAAAAAATAAACAGTATTATTCTAAAAAAATGCGATTGTTGACAAAATATCGCAAAAAGTATAAAATAAATAAGAGAATTATTGTTTTTAAAAAAGAGGATATCATGTCATATATCGATAACGTCAACAATCCGACGGATCTGAAAAAACTGAATATATCCGAAACGGCGGTCTTAGCGTCGGAGCTCAGAGAGATTATTATCGACACCGTATCAAAAAACGGCGGGCACGTTTCATCGAATCTCGGAATAGTTGAACTCACTCTTGCGTTACATAGAGTTTTTGATCTTCCGAACGACAGTATAATATTTGACGTAGGACATCAGTGTTACGTTCACAAATTACTGACGGGCAGAAGATCGGCTTTCGATACACTCAGAAAAAAAGACGGGATATCAGGCTTTACAAACAGATCTGAGAGCGAGTACGATCCGTTTGGTGCGGGGCACAGCGGTACGTCCGTTTCGGCGGCGTTGGGGATTGCCTGCGCGAACAAGCTGAACGGAAAAGAGGCTTATTCCGTTGCGGTAGTCGGAGACGGTTCGTTTACAAACGGCATGATCTACGAAGCTTTAAACAACTGTTCAATCGATACGCCAAATGTTATTATCGTATTAAATGACAACGAAATGTCGATTTCAAAAAACGTCGGAGCTATGTCAAGTTATCTTTCAAGCGTTAGTAACTCCCGAAGTTATATCAAGTTTAAAAATAGGATCTATGCGTTCTGTTTGAAAACAAAATGGTTCGGCAAGTGTTTTTTGGCTGTTGGAAGGGGTATAAAAAATCTTTTCAAAAAGCTGTTCATGAATAAGAATTATTTTGAATGCTTGGGACTCAAGTATTTTGGACCTATAGACGGACACGATCAAGAATTGCTTGAACTTGTTTTCGAGCAGGCAAAGAAGAAAAAAAGACCTTGTCTGGTTCACGTTGTAACAAAAAAAGGCAAAGGATATAAATACGCGGAAGAAAGACCCGATCTATTCCATTCAGTCGGTAGTTTTGATAAGGAAAGCGGCAAGGTTGCTCCTCCAAAATATGATTTTTCGTCGGCATTCGGTGATGTATTGACTGAGTTAGCGGAAAAAGACGACAGGATAGTTGCCGTTACGGCTGCCATGGGTTCGGGAACAGGGCTTACCTCTTTTTCCGAGAAGTATGCAGACAGATTTTATGACGTTGGTATTGCAGAGGAACATGCGCTGACGTTTTGTGCAGCTATGGCATCAGCCGGCAAAAAACCTGTATTTGCTGTTTATTCAAGCTTTCTTCAGAGGTGTTACGATCAAATCATTCACGACTCGGCGATACAAAAGCTGCCTATGATCCTTGCTGTAGACAGGGCAGGATTTGTTCCCGGAGACGGAATAACTCACCAAGGAATATATGACGTTTCATTTATGAACGGTATTCCGCATTTCGTTTGTTATTCTCCCGAAAATTATGATGACTTAAAAAAAGTACTGAAACTTTCGGTTGAAAATGAAAAACCGTCCGTTGTCAGATATCCCAAGGGATGCGAAATTCTTTATGACGCTCCTTTTTCTGAATATGAAAACGGTATCTCTGTGGCGAAGATAGGTCATGGCAAAGAAAGAGTTGCGATTATAACGTACGGAAGGATCACGTATAACGTTTATCTCGCTTCTAAATTGCTTGAAAATGACTACACAATATCTGTTATAAAGCTTTTGAAAATAAAACCGTTGCCGGTTGAAAATATAGCAGATCTATGCTCCGATACCGACAAAATACTCGTCGTAGAAGAGGGAATACGTTCGGGCGGAGTCGGAGAAGGTATTGCTTCAGATCTCAGTTTTTCCAACAAGAAAGTGTTCGTTTCGGCGATCGATAACGAGGAAACGGTTTCGGGCAGTGTGGATGAACTGTACGAAAAATTCGGTTTCACCCCACAACAGATCGCAGAAAAAGTTAAGAATTTATAATCATATAAAAACACCTCCGTGCGTAGTATGTACGGGGGTGTTTTTATGCTTTTTCAATCAATGATGAATTTTATATATTTGTTTTTGCGAGTATCGGGTGGGCAAAATTTTCCTCCCCCGTTATCCAACGAGGAGGAAAAATTATATTTTGAAAAAGCGAGGAACGGCGATGCTCTGGCTCGTGAAAAGCTTATAGAGCACAATTTGCGGTTGGTGGCACACATAGTAAAAAAATACTACACTACGAACAAAAATCAGGAAGATCTGATATCGGTCGGAACGATCGGACTTATAAAGGCTATCGATTCGTACGATATAAAAAACGGTACAAAATTTGCAACTTACGCGGGTAAATGTCTGCAAAATGAAATATTAATGTACTTCCGTGCCCAAAAGAAGAACGCAAACGAAGTGTCGATCAACGAAACGATCGATATCGACAAAGACGGAAACGCCTTAACGTATATAGATATAATTGCAAGCGAGGATACGATCGCGGACGATCTTGATATTAAGATCAAAAGTGCCAAAGTGTTGAAGATAATAAACAAAGAGCTCAGCGAACGGGAAAAAGAAATAATACTTATGCGTTACGGTCTTGCAAACGAAAAGGCGATTACCCAGAGGGAGATAGCGCATAAATTGGGAATTTCCCGTTCTTACGTCAGCAGAATTGAAAAGGGGGCCCTTGAAAAGATACACGAGCTTTTGATAAGACCGGGTTTCAACGTGTTTCTGTAATAAAACGTATTGAAAAAACATATTATGTACCAAAATAATCACCGAAAGAGGATAGGAGAATCATATATGAACAATGAAAATACGGTATTTGAAAACAGGTTACCATCGCTCAAAGATGAATTGTGCGTGTGGGCACCGCCTGTAAAGCTATCGGGTGAATGTGATATATCGGAGGAATATATATTACCCGATTATTTGCCTGATATCAGAAAGATACTTCTTGTAAAATCTATCATAACCAATAAAGAAATATCAGCAACCGAAGGTTCGGTTGATATAGACGGAAACGTTTGTTTAAACGTCATATACGTCGGTAACAGCGGCGAGATCGGCTGTATAAAACAGGCCTACACCTTTTCTGACAGTGTTCGGTCGGACAATATATATGATGACAGTGTGATTAGCTCGGTTTTTGAGCTGAAGAACCGTTCTGTTAGGGCGATGGGACCGAGAAAGCTTGTTATAAAGTGCAAGGTTGCGTACGACCTATCTGTCAGAAACAAGATATGCGTTTCTCCAAGATTGGTGGGTGGCTCGGGAATCGAAGATGAGTTTTCGCTTGAAAGGAAAATAAGCGAGATCGAGGGAGCAAACCACCTGCATTTTTCGGAAAGCGATATAAGAGTGAGCGAAGACGTTGAATACAGAGGTAAAGAACCGATAAGCGATCTTGTATCTTATGAAGTTCAGTCTTTTGTAACGGAATGTAAATACGTTGACGGAAAAGTAAATATAAAGGGGCAGGCAAGGCTCTGGTGCTTAATTGCGTGCGGTAAAGACGATTCTGTTTACTATGAGGTCGTAGAAAAAAGCATACCGATCAATCATAGTTTTGAAGCGGCTCTCCCCGCAGGTTTATGGAACGTTGGCGCTGTGATCGAAATGGGCGAAACGGAGTGCGGTCTTGCGAACGACAGCTACGGTGAATGCAGATTGATTCAACTGGATTTTGACTGCATTGCCGACGTAAACGCAATATCAAACGAAACGATACTTTTTACCGACGACGTATTTTCCACAAAATACGATTACCGGACGGATAAAAAGTCTGTATCCACCGAAAAATTGGCAAAAATGTTTTGCGCAAACTTTTCCGCAAGCGGAAACGGGGAACTGGGGGGATCCGAAAATGAAGGTTATTCACGGATCTTTACGACATCATCCGACGTTGATATGAGACTTGAAAACGTAAAGGAGGGTAGGGGCATTTTTGTAGGCGAATGTAATATGAAAGTCGTAGCAGAGGGAGATAACGGTAACTATGTAACCGGCGAATTCTCATTCCCGATAAAATACGAATGCTCTGTTCCCGATATTGATGAATATACGGCAGTATGTAATTGCCGATTGCTTGACAGCAGAGTCAGCCTTGACGGTAATAAAATAAATGCAAACGTTGAGGTGGGGATAAATGCAACTGTGCTTGAAAGAATAACGGCTAATACGGTCGATACCGTTACGATCGACAAAAACAGTCCCATAAATAATACGCGAGATAATATGATGGTTTTGTACTACCCGGAAAACGATGAAACGCTCTGGGACGTTGCAAAAAAATACAGCGTATCGAGAGCAACGCTCGAAAAAGCAAACAACAAGAGCCTTTCGGAAAGACTCCCGCGTGTCATAATAATTCCTTCGAATAAATAACCAAGTGAGAGTGTGTGAGCTGCACACACTTTCTGTTGTATTCAAAAAAACACCCGCAATATTTTGCGGGTGTTTTATGTGTTTTAACCTCTGTCTTTAAATATAGGTTCCTCTTCCGGCGTCTCTTCTTTTTCTTCTTCATACGGAGCGATCATAATGCTGTGTATCTTGGGCCAGGAAGTGTAGATGGCAATAAACTGAGCGATCGCAAGCGTCAGAACGAACGGGAGGATTGCACCAAGTGCAGGTATAGTCATAAGGATCATATAGTTGAGCAAGAGAAGCGCTGCAATACCTATCGTGCCGAGAATATTTCTCTTTACTCCGACTAAAGCGAATATAAACGAGTTTTTGAGGAGCTTAAATATACTGAGCTTGAAAGTTACCATCATAGTATAGATATAATATCTCATGACGAGGTAAATAAGTCCTATAAACAATGCAACGTAGAACATAAGGCTTGTACCGTAATCACCTGTCGAATGTGAAGCGAAGAAGGTGAGGTCATAGATGATAAGCCAGGATATTCCAAGGTCGATTATACCGAAAATAAGCGCTTGACGCCAGTTTTTCTTGATTGCATGCTTAAAATCGTGCATCATGAATACGGGATCACCTTTGACCATGTTGCGTACGATGTACGTTGTACCTACCATTGAAAAACCGAAAGTCAACAACGTCAGCCAAGCAAGACCGTAAAAGATATTAGTTGCTAACGTGGGGATCAGTATTTGTACCTGAAGACCGACAGCTCCCATTAGAGAGGATACTGCAGGCGAGGACGAGCCGCTTATTTTTAACGCTCCGTAAACAGGTCCAAAGAGGGAAGAAACGGGGGCGTACGACGTCGTATCAAGATTTCCGCTTGCCGCAAACATTGCAAAAAATATAGGGAAGTTGGAAAATACCAGCAAAAGGTTAACAGACAGAAGCCTGTTTAGATTTCGTCCGAGAAGCTTGAAGAAGAATTTAAAATTTCTCGGCTCGTCAACGTCTTTCGGTACACCTTTGCCGTCGATATTATAACGGAAAAGTGTAAATTTTTTCTTTTGTTCTGCCACTTTTATACATTCCTTTCGGGAAACTTTTTTTAAGAAACCATCAGAAGATAATTTCCCATAATAAATAATTCGATGATGATCGCTATGCCCGCAAAAGAGGCATAATCAAGTAAAAACAGATAGGTGTCTTTTCTTTTTATAACGTTAAGGGGCTGAATGGGATATACCAGCCTTTTTGAATAAGCAGTTGCTCTGACGCAGGCATAAGCAAGTATACAAATATGCATGACCGACAGTAAAATAAAAATAAATGTTGAGAGAAAACCGTGGTTAATGTAAATACTTCCGCTTTTTGCTCCTCTCATCAGACAAGCGGAGGTTATGCCTATAAAAAGACCTCGAAATGCCAAAAGTCCGACCATATATCTTTCTTTGTAACTTGAGAAAAGAGAAATAAGCGCAAATAAGTAATACTTCAGAACTTTTGATAGAGCAAAAGCCACCGAAGAAAAAGTATATTCAAAATTTAACAGATCTTTTGAAAGGCTGTTTTCAAAAGCTTGATAAAAATATGAATCTGCGGGTAATAAATAAAACAGGGCAAGCCCAAACGTAAAGAATAAAGCTGAAAAAGTTATTAAGACGAAGTAAAAATTGATCTTGTCGTTATTGTTTTGCAAAGATACCACCACCGATATAAATATATGACGGTGGAGCGTGAAAAAATTACACTGTGTTTGTCAGCTTTTTTGAGGTTACATACCCTTAGAAAGTTCCTCTGCTCTTGCGGAGCATTTAAACATAGCTTTATTGATTATTTCTTCAAAATTGTTTTCAGCAAAAACGTTCAAAGCCTGTTCGGTAGTGCCCTTGGGAGACTTAACCATAGAGATAAGCTCGTCGGGAGTTTTGCCTGTTTTAAGCAACAATTCTGTAGAGCCGATAACGGTTTTGCAGATGATCTCGAGCAGATCCTTGTTTTCGATTCCCATTTCAAGCGCGGTGTCATACATACTCTTGATAAAAAGGAAAATATATGCAGGAGAACTGGACGTAACGGCAGTGATCTCGTTGATCTTGTTTTCGGGAAGTGTAAACGCCGTTCCGGATGAAGCAAAGACTGCACAAATATTTTTGAATATTTTTTCATCTACGTATTCGTTTTTAGAGAGTGCAGTAGCTCCTTTTCCGACCAGAAGGGGAGTGTTTGGCATTGTGCGGATAACTGCAACGGATCTGCCGAGTTTTTCGCATATAAAATCTATAGTGATACCTGCCGCGATCGATACGAACGTTTTGTTTGTAAGGTCGAGATCGGCTCTTTTTAGCTCACCGAGAAGTTCGGTGAAGTTTTGAGGCTTTACACAAAGGAAAATGTAATCAGCTTTTTGTACTGCGTCCGGCGCGCTTTCGGCAAAAATATAGGGACTGTCTTTGAACTGGTCATATCTTGCACTGTCCTTATCATACAGAACGATTCTGTCGGGGGTGTAGCTCCCGTTCATGCTTTTGATAATGGCGCTTGCCATATTGCCCGTTCCTAAAAATGCAAAATTTCCTCTTAACATAATATCACTCCGAAAAAATATTGAATATAATTGCTTTTCTGTGTATTATATCACATAAATTATTAAATATCAATGCTGAAAAATTAAATTTTGCTGCATATATTGAAATATACTGAAAAAAGTAATATAATAACAATACTGTAAATCGGAGGAAAGTATATGCAGCGTGAAACGATTGTAAAAAAACTGAAGAAAATGCCCACGCTTGAAACGGATAGATTGGTATTGCGAAAGCTGAAAGTATCCGATTACTTGGACATGTATGAGTACTCATGCTTGGATGAGGTGACGAGATATCTTCTTTGGCGTTCGCATCCCGATTCAAGATATACGAAAGATTATTTAGCGTATATTCAGAGTCAGTACAGAGCGGGTGAATTTTTCGACTGGGCACTCGTTGAAAAGTCGAGCGGAAAAATGATAGGTACGTGCGGCTTCGCAAAGCTCGATACCGAGAACAACTCGGCGGAGGTGGGATATGTTATCAATCCGTATTTCTGGAGACAGGGATTTGCCACGGAAGCCTTAAAAAAAGTCATTGAGTTCGGTTTTTTTGAGCTTAATTTACATAGAATAGAAGCGCGTTACATAGTTGGAAATGAGGTCAGCCGCAGAGTAATGGAAAAATGCGGTATGAGATTTGAAGGGGTACACCGTTCAAGCCTATACGTTAAGGACGAATACGCGAGTGTGGGGTATTGCGCGTTAACGAGCGCTGACTACATAAAATCAAGATATTAATTAAAACAATAGAAACTTCTTTTTATATGTTCTAAACTGAGTATATTGAATATAACAGAGAGGGTGTATACTACGGTACACTCTCTTTTTTTAATTATTCTTAAATAGATTAATTCTATTGACTTTATAGTGAAATGTTGATAGAATGAAAATGCTGTAATTTCTTGTTATGAAAGGTATACGTAATATGAAAAAACTGTATTTTTTGACAGACAAAACTTCTTCCGAAATGAAGGCTTTGAACGAAGTTCTCCCTCTTCTTGATATGGTTGACGATGCTTCGGGAACTCCCGTTATGCTCAAGAGAAGACCCGAGGGACTTAAGGTTTATACCGATGTCGAGGGATATACTGTCGAGTATTCGACGAGAGTTTCTTTGTTGAGGGCTGTCGGTCTCTTGGCTGAAAATTTGAAGAAAAAGAGTTTTGATATAGAAGAAACGCCTAAATTTGAATATGTCGGAACAATGCCCGACAGTTCGAGAAACGGTATGCTCACCGTCGAATCACTTAAAAAGTGGATAAAGATCAATGCGCTCATGGGTCTTAATTCTATGATGCTCTATACCGAGGATACATACGAGGTTCAGAATCAGCCTCACTTCGGATATATGCGCGGACGTTACACGGCTGATGAAATAAAGGCTATTGACGACTATGCATTTTTGATGGGTGTTGAGCTTGTGCCCTGCGTGCAGACTCTTGCTCACCTGAGAACGATTTTCCTCTGGAAAGAATATGTACCCATGCGTGATGCGGACGGTATACTTTTGGCCGGAGACAGCAACGTATACAAGCTTATAGACGATATACTTGATACTTGCTCGAACAACTTCCGTTCCAGAAAGATAAATCTTGGTATGGACGAGGCTTTCTTGCTCGGTTGCGGTACCTATTTACAGAAGAACGGATACAGACCCCGTTCCGAGATCATGAAGGAGCATCTTGAGGTCGTTGTAAACAAGTGCCATGAAAGAGGACTTGAACCTATGATCTGGAGTGATATGTTCTTCCGTATGTCGTCTCCCAATGCAGGTTATTACAATATGAATCTGAAAAAGATCCCCGACGAGATATTAAAGATCGTTCCCAAGGGATTAAAGCTTTTGTACTGGGATTATTATTCAATAAACAAGGCAAGATACGATCACATGTTTGACAGACACGCGGACTTCGTAAACAACGAAACGGGATTTGCGGGCGGCGCTGTTTGTTGGTACGGACACGTACCTCTCAATACTTTCTCGGTCGAGTCTGCTCGTGTTGCAACTTCAAGCGCTATTGAAAAGGGCGCAAAAGAAGCTTGGATCACTATGTGGGGAGACGACGGAGCAGAGTGCGCGCATTTTGCAACCCTTCCTACTTTGCAGGTATATGCCGAAGCCTGCTGGAGCGGTAACACCTCGGACGAATACTTGGCAAAGAGAATGAAGACATGTACGGGCGCTTCGTATAACGATTTTCTTGAAATGGAGCAGATCAACAACGTTCCCACAAGAACAAACTATAAGCTCGATATTGCAAACCCCTACAAATATATGCTGTACCAGGATATTCTCAGCGGTAAATACGATTCTCATATTCCCGAAGGTATTTCGGAACACTTTGCTGAAAATGCAAAGTATATGGATAAGCTTGGAAAGAGGAACAAGGGGTATAAAGAGATATTTAAGACGCTTTCTTCTCTCTGTTCTGTCCTCGAGATCAAGGCAGATCTCGGCGTAAAGCTTAAGAAGGCTTACGACGCAAAAGATATTGACGCTCTGAAAAAATATGCCGAAAAAGACATTACAGAGCTTTTGAAGAGATATGACGTTTTCTATACGAATATGAGAAAACAGTGGAATCTTTATAACAAGCCTACGGGATTTGAAGTAATGGATATCCGTTTCGGTGCTTTGAAGCAGAGAGCCGCAAACGTTAAGTATATTCTTCTTGAATACGTTGCCGGTAAGACGGATAATATACCCGAGCTTGACATTGAGCGTATACCGTACGATCCCGCTTGTGACGGAAAGGCGTTGAATCACTTGCATTTCTGGCAGGATATCGTTACGACAAATATTTTAAGCAGATTTTAATAAACAAGAGTGAGTGTGTGCTGTGCGCACACTCTTTTTGTTTGCGTTCAAGAACAAAGGGTATACAAAAAAATGTATACCCTTTAAATAATTATGCCCCACAAGCCTATAAAGCCTATGGGGCAATCTTTATTTAACTATACAAGCTTGGCGGAAATTGATCTCAAAGCTTTTTTCGACGGCTTCATTCGGATATTCGATGACGCCTTCTATAGGATCGCAGAAAATGTATCCGTGTTCGGTATATCCAATAAGGACGAGGCAGTGTGAATACGAGTGCCATACAACTTTTTCGCCCATATAATAGGAGTTGAGAACGAGGCTGTCGTTGCCGTTCATATTAATGAGTCCCCACATTATAACGGGGATACCATCGTTAATGTATTTTTTGTATTCCGAGAGATCTTTTCCGCTCACGTCATAAACTCTGTGTGAGCCTTTTTTCTCTTTTAAAAAGCTATTTCCCGTTTCAACAACGCATGGAGCATAACAACCGAGACCGTCACCCGTCGCGTCACCGAGATAGGTGTACATCGGGTTACCGTCGTAAATGTCGGAGCGGGGCATAAATTCATAGTACAGATCGATCGGCTCGATACTGTATCCGAGGTGGTTTAGAACTATCGCGAGGGAGACTACCTCACAGCCATTGGGCAAGAGGGGCCTCTGCAATATGTTTTGAACTTTTAATCGTGTTCTGACGTTTGTGCTGACGTGAACCGAACATTTGACCTCAGCGGTATTGCCACGGCTGTCTTTCGCTGTATAGATAATCTCGTAAACGCCTTCTTTGCGGTACGTTACCTTTGTGGCGTCAACGGTTACTTCTACCTCTTCGTCGACGTTGTCGTATGCCGAAACGCCGGCAAGAAGGTCAGGCACTTCGTCGTCGATTCCGAGATAAATATCTTGTGCTCCGAATATTTCAGGCGGTTTATCGTCCTCGTAAATTGTGATCTCCGCATATTCTATGCACGAGTATCCCGCCTTGTCGGTTGCGATTATTCCAACGGTGTAAGTTCCCGTATCGTTGGTGGTTATAGGATCTTCAAATTTATAGGTTATTGATGTCGAGTCGTACGAGTAGTAAATAAAATCTTCGGGAGACAGTTTTTCGCCGACTGCTTTTTTTATGTTTTTAAGCTTAACGTATGGGGGAGAGCCGTCGTCTATATCAATAATAATTACGATCGAACTGTAATCTCCAGTCAACTCAAGCTCGTTATGACCCGTGTTGATGATCGTTGAAACGTCATCGTTCTCGAAGTGAAGAAGATGTCTTGAAATATCGTCGTTAAACACGAGGTCGTATATTTCGTCGCTCAAGAAGTACTCGTATGCCAAAACCTCGGTGTTTATATCATGGACGTATACAGTCGACGTATAGACCGAGGAGTTGTTGTATTCGTCGGTCAATTTAACTTTAAGATTATATTCGCCGATTTTTGTAAAATCGGGACGATCGGTTATGTCGATGGTTACTTTTGATTCGTCGACTATATCAGAGACTATCTGTTCGTCCGTAAGTGTTGTGCCAAGAGGAATATCGAAGGATTTTACGGTAGCTTCGGGAGCTTTCGTGTCTTCGATCTTTATGTCATATACAAAAACGGACGAATTGTTTTCTCCCATGATCTCATACGTTCCGCAGCCGGTTACGGCGGGAAGGGTGATCTTGTCGAAATCATAGTAGGTGTTTTTTAATTTGTTTTTAATTATTTCGTCCGAGGTGCCGAGTTCAAAGGATAAAATGTCTCTTGGCTCTTGGACTGTAAGATTGGCATCAGCGATTGTTTTATTGCCGGCTTTGTCGGTGGCAACGATTTGAACTTTGCGGCTTCCGATTGATTCTGAGTCGATAGGTGTTATGAAAGAATAGGTAACGTCGGAATGGTCTGTGCAGTTTTTTACAAACTTATCAGCCGACAGCTCTTTTTTGCTCGAAATAAAAACGTTTCTTGTTGTCAAAAGCGGAGCTTGTTCGTCAACGATATTTATTTCTAAGTTGATTTTTATAAATCCGAAGAATTTTATCGGTGCGTATACCTTGCCGAGAGAATCGGTTTTTATTGCCTTTACATCGCAATCGGGGGCGCATATCATTGATACAAGAGGGTTGTCTTCGATATACGAGAGGTTTACAGTCGATCCAACGCTTGTCTTTATGGGCTGTGAGTATGTAACCATAACGATAGCAGAGAAGAGAACAAAAAGAGATGCCAAAGCTATCAATGACATTGATAACACTTTAATGATCTTTTTGTTCTTTCCGACAGAAGGGAGAGATGTGATATCGGTGCCATTTTGTTCCGTTTCGGGTTCATTCCCGGTGTCGGAAGTGACAGATATATTTAATTCGGGCTTTTCCTCAAGTAAAGTTGCCGTTTGCGTGCTGTTGTTTTCCGCAGTCGTTTTCGGCTTTCGGTTTTTTGACATAGCATATATCCTTTAGTTTGATTTTTACTATTATAGCAAAATAAACTTGACATTTCAATATTTTTCGACAAAAATCAGTTTTAAACAAAATGGACAAGTTAATAAATATGATCTATTAACAACTCGGATGTAGAACGATCGAATTGTAAAAAAATGTAAACACAAAAAGAATGCACGGTTTTATTCGTGCATTCTTGAATAATTATATTTATTCCATGTCTTCAAAATTAGCTCTGACTTGCATGGCTTTTTCGTCGACCATACACTTGCCTTTGGCGAATACCGTATCGGGCATATAATCAGCGTCCAGAAGAACGATGTCGGCATCGCTGCCTTTTGCGAGAACACCTTTTTGGGGATAAAGACCGAGTGATTTTGCGGCATTTTCCGTTGAAGGCTTAACTGCAAGTTCGAGGGGAAAGTTGCACTCTTTAATCATCGTTGCAATGGTTTCGGGAAGGGTGGAGATTCTTCCTGCGCCGACTCCGATCATTTCTTTTTTGTTGTTCCAAATGGGGAGACTGCCGTTGCTGTCGGTGCTCATGGTAACCCGTTCACCGTTCAGCTTATTAAAAGCTTTAATGATCATCTCAGCATTTAGTTTCATATCGTCCGGGAAACAAGTGAAATCGATATAACCGCCCATTTCAGCAAACTTGATCGCGTCGTCGTACGCAAAACCGACGTGAGAGGGTCTGAATACAGAGATTGGAATATCGGTTTCTTCGAGGATCTCGAAAAGAAGTTTATATTTGCTCTTTCCTTTTCCTGTATGGAAATGTATAAATCCGGGTTTACCTCCGAGCATGCCGGCGACACGTACGTCAGATGCAAGCTTTATAAGTGACTCTTTTGAAATGTTGGGAGAACGGTGGTCGGAGATGGCGAGTTTAACGCCGATTATTTCGTTTATGAAAACGATGTCGTTCATAACGCTGTCTGTAAGGGTAGGGCTTGGATAGTTGTAGTTGCCGGTTAAACAGTATGCCGTTATACCGAATTCGTTCAAAGCTTTAGTTTTAGCGACGAGGTTAGCGATGCTTCTCGTCGTACCGTCCGTGCCGAGCAGACCTACGAGGGTGGTAACACCTGCTTTTACGGGAGCACTAAGCTTAATTGGCGGAACTTGGGTAATAAAACTGCCTTCGCCTCCGCCGCCTGTTACGTGGACGTGGGAATCAATGAGACCGGGAATGGCGTATCTGCCTTTTCCGTCAAATATTTTTAATTCATCGTAGGTGCAGTTGATACTGTCCGCAATTTTCTCAATAGATTCGCCGGAGATCAGTATTTCGCTGTTTTTCCATGAATTATCTCTAAAAACTTTTACATTTTTTAAAAGAGTGATCATCTTTATTCTCCAAAAAAACGAATGATTTTGTTTATGATTATTTTGCGGAGTTATACTCTACCTGTTCGCCCTCTGCGCATTTGATCAAGTTGTCGGGAAGGGCGGTTGCCAAGCCTTGTGACAAATATTTGTTCGGTTTGCCTTCGAGTCTGTTGTATTCGAGCTCAAACTGACAGTATCTGTCTTCAACACCGTTGTTGCACTGATAATATACAGTATAATTTTTGTCGCCGTTGTGAACGTATCCCAAAAGTTTCAGATTGGCGGATTCTATCGTGTTTTCATCGTGCTCGATAACAAAAGTATCGTTAGTGTCATTGTAGAGACCGGTCAACTGTCCCCAATATTTTGAATCTGAAATGAGCTGTTCGGGAATATCAAATCTGTCGGCAATTTTACCGAAAATGTCGGCTGTTTTTACGGGTGTTCCACGATATTCGGGATATTCGGTAACGCAATAGCGTAACAGTCCGGGACCTGTCAATTTACATGTGTCGTTCGTACCGAAAAAGACGAGTCCGACATCGTAAAATGAGTTGCTGATGGCGTTTGCAGTGCGTTCGCGGGCTTCTTTTTCGGAACAAACGGTGCAAGCGCGGGATTCAGAGCCGTTTTTACCGATCATCGCAATGGCTTCTACTTCCCATTCACTCCATTTGTGTTGAGGAGACGTTGTTTCCGTATAGGTATCGCCGCAAGAACACGTAAACGTCATAGCACCTTCGTCAGTGCAAGTGGGTTCGGCAATTATTTCGGAGGTGTAATCGTGAACGTGGGTTTCATCGATATAGGTAGATTCTTCTTCGTTGTTGTCGACGTCCGCATTACCACCGCACGCCACAAGAGAAAGCGCGAGCAAGAATACAAAGAGGGTTATAAAAATTTTTTTCATATTTTTTCCTTTCGCAATGGATAGTTAATGCTTTTACTATGATATTATATTACTATTTTATATTATTTGCAATAGATATCAGCAATTTGTTCGATAGTGTTTTTATAATTATTTGGGGTAAATTACAGTATAAAAAAGCTTGAATTCCATACCGAAGGGTAGGGAATCCAAGCTTTAGTGATTTCCGATGTAAGATATGCGAGTAAATTATTTGTCGTATAGTGTGATCTTACTTTTTAAATACTTTTTTACACCAGGAATGCTTGGAGCACTCGGGGCATTTTAAATAGCGGGTAGTACCTGCGTGCATTGCCCAAAGGGCTTCAGAATACGTAGGAATAAACTCGTGTCCGCATTTTTTACACTTGTATGCTCCAACACTCACTTCGATCTTCAGAGCAAAAAACGCAGGAATCAAAAAGAGTATCACGCATGCGATTATTAAAACGATCTGCCAAACTTCCTTGGGAACAAAAAAGTACACGATCGTAAGGCTTCCGATCAAGCCAATAATGCTAACGGCTAAGATCACCCACATAGCTGTCCAAAGCGTTTTGTTTTTATGGGCAATTTCTTTTGAAAGGTCAAGTAATATCTGTTCGTTTTTTTGATTGTTGTTTTCCATATCGATTATCTCCCCACTTAATAATTCATTTACGTTGATTTGCAGAATATCACACAGTTCAAGCATGATCGATGAGTCGGGCATAGCAACGCCTCTTTCCCATTTTGACACAGCTTTATCGGTGATACCCAGCTTATCAGCCAACTGCATTTGTGTTAAGTTTATATTTTTTCTGCACTCGGCGATAAATCTTCCGATTTTGATTTGGTCCATAGAGGAACCTCCTTTCAATATCAGTGTAAATGTTTTTTTATTGAAAATACACACACCAATGGTTTAGTGAGGAGAAATAAACCGTTGGTTTAGTGATTATTTGCGATAAAAAACGATTAAATTTATGATTCTTGTACAGTCTTCCCGCAAATATGTTCCGGATCAAGTACTAACAATAAAGTTCTTTTTGCGTGTTGGTTTATCTCAGCATCGATATAATCGTCATCCTGTGTGAACTTATGGCTTAGTTTCTTTGTGATATCGATGATACGGTCTAACTCATCGACGATCTCAATTTTTCCGAATACGATAACACTTTTAATATTAAGCGCCCACTCGCCGGGATTGCGATATCCTTCGTCGTAAGTGCAAAAGGATACTTTGCCGTTATTTTTCAACGAATCTAATCTATGGCCTATATTTCCGCAGTGAAAATATATCTTGCCATCTTCTTCGTTGTACCAGTGATTCATAGGCGTTCCGTATGGATAACCGTCGTCGCCGTTGACCGAAAGAATTCCTCTTTTTTCTGATTTGAGTATGCGTATGCATTCTTCGTCAGATAATCGTTTGTTTTTTCTGATCAGTTCTCTAAACATATATCACAGTGCCTTTCATATTCCGATGAGGCGGGATTTCGTCAAAAAGAGCCCGCAATTGTCTACGACAAGAGTAGTCTCTTTTCTGGCTTATACTACACAATTTGATACAATGCAACGCAGTTTGCCCGAGCGTTGCATTTGCTAAATAAGCGTTTTTGTGGATAGTTCCGCTTTTCCTGTTATGATTTTTTCTTTCGCTTGATCAATATCAATGCAATGCCAATTCCGGCAGTAATGCCACTCAGGATGATGACCACGTAACCCCACCAAGGGAACGCTTCTTCTTTGGGAGCAGCGGGTATCTGCGTCTGAGGCTGGGTTCCTGCAGGAATTGCCTCAGAGGGTGCGCTGTTCGTAGACTCCGGTTCGGTTCCGGGTTCTTTGCCGGGATCTGTTACGGGAGTTGTGCTATCATAGCTACAGGTGGTGCATTTTCCGCCGGTGAACTCGTGGGCCATCTGTGTTTCTGTAAGAACCGTATTACACACAGTGCAGATGCGCCAGTGGTTCGTTGTATCAAAATTCCAATCCTCGGACATCTTGTGCCCCAGGGGAGCGATCACCGTATCGGTGATTTTGGTCTTGCCATCGCTGTCTGCGAAGAAATCAGAGCAGCTATCACAGATGTAATACTCCGTATTTCCCGGATCTATACATGTTGCGTCCTTCTTGGCAACCTTTGTTAAATTGTGCGTATGATTCTTTGCAGGTGTGATGATATAGCCGCAGTCCTTACATACCACGGCAGCGTCAGGTGTACCCACAGGTCCGGCTACGTGATCCTGGGGATCGCAGTGTGCGCCGCAGGCCTTACACAAATGGGCATGGTACAGATTGCCGCAAGCCGTCCACTTGGAGGTGTCGGGATCGTGCTTCTCATTTTCTTCTATGTACGCGTAGCCCCAAACAGTGCATTTTCCCTTTGCACTGCAGGT
>JAZNOI010000017.1:0-10783 GCA_045580755.1 Eubacteriales bacterium
CTCCCCTACGGATACACATATAAATATCGGCAGAGATGTTGTTTTCTCTGCCGATTTGTGTTATAATGGAACTAACAAAAAGCCTCGCCCTTTGGGAGAGGTGGCGGCGTAGCCGACGGAGAGGGCAAAACCGCGCGGAAAGAACCCTCTCGCCCGCTATCGCGGGAGCTCTCCCAAGGGGAGAGCCTTTGAATAGGCGAACCCTTAGGGGTATGGGCTTTGCCCGATGCATTTGTAATACAAAGGCGAAACCGGCCATAAAACAGAAAAGAATTAAAGAATTTCTTTGTAATTTTATTCAACATCTTTCCTGTATGTTTGGTCGGTCGGAAGGAACTATTGCTTTTTTCGCCCTTTTGTGCTATACTATCTACATCAAAAGTTTTTGCATCGAAAAAAGGCAAAAATCACAAAAAACGGTGAAAATGCAAAATGCTCAAAAACCCTTATGTATCAAGGGTTTTTGGGCATCTTTTTGATTTGGTAAGAACGGTGATGCATTACGCATCAGCCAAGACAAGAGCTGAGACAAAAAGAATTATTATATGTATAATCCCTCTTTTGACAAAGCGGGACTTTACTGCAAAGACGACAACAAACCTAACGGTTGCGGCTGCAGAGGCTGACTAAAAGGGGTCTTTTTTTCAAAAAAGTCCCCTTTTATTATTGTCGAATAAAACAGGTAGAGAGTGTGTGCTTCGCACACACTCTCTACCTGTTTCTTATAAAGATTATTCAAAAAAATAAATTATGCTCAAAAAAACAATTATTTTTGATTAGATTCTATATGGTCTTTTACAGCATAAATGCTTTTCTGGAATTTGATAATATTCTCTTTTCCGTATTTCTTGACCGAAAAATAGATCGAACCGCCTGCGTATTCGATTTTCAGGTGAGATTTTTTGATAAAAAGATACACCACAAACAAAAACAAAGAAGCAAGAAGAAAAATAGGGAAAATTTCAAAGTCACTAGCAGCAATAGAACCAAAGAGACCGAATACTGCCACAAAAATCGCCAATATAAATATGCCTAGAGGGTTATAATTGGTGATCTTCGATCCTGTAATGTCCTTAATATTAACCTTTTCTTCCTGTGTTTGAATATTGAGAATGCCTGTTTTGTGATTATAGTACAATCTCTTGTTTGTGAGTACAGCGTCTTCGGTTTTGAAACCTTCGCCGGAAACGAGGTTAAGTACGACACCGTTTGAAAGTGTTGCCACAACGTACTCATCATTAGAAACAAAATCGTTGTTCTGAGGAAAAGCAACGTTTATTCTGTCTTTTTGTTGATTTACAGCAGGTTTGATAGTTTGGACTTGTCTGCCTTCATCAGCGAGTTTATTACCACATGCAAGGCAGAAGGTTGATTCGTCTGCATTGCTGTGTCTGCAAACTGGGCAAATTTTCATAACTACTCTCCTTTTTTATATGATTATGTTTTATTTTATCACATATTTTTACATTTAGCAAGTTTTTTTAGCAAGTTTTTATACTCCCGTTTTGATACAAAAATATTTGTTTGTTATTTCAAAATAATTTTAAAAAAAATAAAACCGATCGCCCTCCTCGATTCTCCTATAAGTGTAAGGAGGAAAAATCATGAAAAAACACAGTAAATTATATTACGTATTTTCGTGGGACTCAGAAAGAAACAACACTCGAAAATTTCAAGGAAATGTACGATTATATTCAATACTAAAAAAACGTGCTCGAACCCAAATTCCAGCCTACCAAAGAATACTCGTACGGCACGTTCGAGGTTGACACCGTTAACGATCTTTGCCGAGTAGACGACAGCTTCGTATTTGAGATTAGCAACATTTCGGCATACCAGTTCGCCTTCAAAGCAGAGGATTTTAAATAGGGCATCTTCTCTGCAAAAGTAAAAGTCGACGTATTCTATCGCATTTCACGGGCAAACCAAAGGACTTGAAATAACAAGAAAAAAATGATATAATTTATTTACAAGAAAAAAACAAAAGCAATCAGAGGTGCAAAATGGACTCCAACAACCACGTACACGTCTTTAAAGCAACACAGATCCCCTCCACTTGTAAAGAAAACGGATATACTGTTTATAAGTGCGATTGCGGATACGAACACAAGGATAATTTTCAGCCTTTAGCTCCCCACAGATTTGAAGTAACGTCGGAAATTCTTCCCACCTGCACGCAAGCAGGCTCGAGAACGTTCAAATGCAGGGACTGCGGAGAGACACAAACCGTAACACTCGCCCCTACCGGTCATAAGTGGGGTGAATGGAACGTTCAAAAATTTCCCACCTGCACCGAAAACGGAAGCCAAATGCGTACCTGCGTTCAATGCGGACAAAAAGAATGTGCCGAAATCCCGTCGAAAGGTCATGAATGGGGCGATTGGAACATTCAAACCCTCCCTACCTGCACTGAAAGCGGCACTCAAACACGCGTCTGCATACACTGCGGTCAAAAGGATGAGGCTGCGATCCCGCCGAAAAAACATAAACTGATCTCGCCGAAAGCTTCCCAAACGGAAAAAGGCGTCGTCGAATATTTGTGTGCGCACTGCGGACAAACCATAAAAAAGAAAACTTTTTTTGCTCGGCATAAAAAGAAGATACTTCTCCCGCTCATATCGGCTGCGATCCTTATAGCCCTCCTCTTCGCAACCTTTAATCTCTTTATTCCGATGTACCACTATTTCTCGGCAAAAAGTCTGATCGAAAAAGAAGAATACGAGCAAGCTTACTTGCACTTAATAAAATGTCCCGACTTTTTTGACAGCAAAAAATTGTTGTCATGCTTTTCGGTCAATTATGAAAGCAATGAATATATCCGCTACGATGACGACGGAACGGTTTCATACAGATCTTTTTCAACGAACATATTTAATGAAAAAGGAAACGTAATCGAATCCAAAACATTTGACGAACAAGACGAATTTATGTACGGATATAATTACGAATATGAATATGATTCAAACGGCAATATATCGTTATGCACTCGATATATTCATAACACCGACATATTAGCAAGCAAAACGGAATACAAATATGACAAAAACGGCAATCTTATAACTGAAACAATATACGATCACGACGGCTCGGTGGATGAAATAATCGAATACACATACAACAGCAATTCAAGACTCACAAAAAAGATCGAATATGAAGGCGAGAACCCAAAAGACCGATCTGAATATATATATGACGGCAACGGGCATCTTCTAAGCTGCACGTATTACGACGAAGACGGTAAGCAAACTTCCAAAAGCGAATATAAATACGATCTTTTCGGCAACCGCAATCAAACTATCCGGTACGATGAAGATGATAACCTCACTCAAAAACTTGAAATCAAATACGACTTTTTGACCAACGGATATAAAGTAAATGAATATGATGAAGATGAGTTGAGCAGCTACGGAACCATAAGCTTCGATATTTTTACCAACGGTATAAAAATAATCGGTTACGATGAAGACGGTGAACTTGAGGGAAATGGTTTAGTAAAACGCGACATTTTTGGCAGGAGAACGGAAGTTATTTCTTACGACGAAGACGGCGAAATAACCCAGTCAGCAAAGTACAAATATGATTTCAACGGTTACCTTACAGCAATTACTCAATATGATGAAGACGGTGAAGAAACGTATAAAAGAGTAAACTTCTATGACAAAAATGGTTTTGAAACACGTACTGTAACATATAGTAACGGGGAAAAACGTTACATACATAATTACTCGGACCCCGTTGTTTCATACAACCCAAGCAAGTATAATTTAGTACCGTAAAACACAAAAAGCAGGCATTTGCCTGCTTTTTTGTTTCACCAAATAAAAGGAATAAGCCTGTATTTTACCTTCTTTTTGTATTCGCCATAGCCCAAAAGTTCATTTTCGAGCAGCCTTTCCTCGTTATTTATTCTACCGACCAATATAAAAGGATAGAAGGCAAACACCGCAAAAGAAATAAGCGAGCCCAAAACAAACGGAACAGCCCAAAACATAACCAACGTCGACATATACATAGGATGTCTGACGATTCCGTAAAGTCCTTTGTCTACCACCTTTTGTCCCTCTTGGACTTCTACCGTTCTCGACAAATACTTATTCTCTCTCAGAACCTCGGCATAAAGAATATACGACAAAACAAACACCACTGACCCCGCTATCGAAACCCATTCAGGCAATACCAGCCATTTAAAGCGATAATCAAGTCCCGCAGCAACGAAACCCGCGACAAACATAAGACCGCTGAGCTTTACGATCAGGTCTTGCTCTTCCTGTTTTTCTTTCGCATTAAGTCTTTTTTTCAGCAATTCGGGGCTTTTTATCAAGAGTACCACACCAACAAGCAGCATAGGTACGAAAAGTACACCCATAAGCAGCCACCCGCCCGCAAACGTCAACGTTCCCGCAGGCAAGAAGACCAACACACCAACCAACAAAACTCCTACGACGAATTTTATAACCGTCTGAATAATCATTTTGATCGACATAAGATCCCCCTCTTTTTATAGTATTTCTCAGCGTTATTTTATCACAAAAAGCAGGCAAAAGCAATTATTATTTCCAGAACTTAGCCAATAATTAATCTTTTTTGCTTATATCGTTGACTTTATTTTTCCAAATGGGTATAATTATACAGAAGCGATCGTATTTATAACAGTTACCGCCCGAAAGGGTCGGCCCAAAGAAGATTTCAAAAAGGAGATGTCAAAATAAATGAGCGAAAACTGCACCCACGACTGCTCCACTTGCTCCGAAAACTGCGCTTCGAGAGACCCAAAATCTTTTCTCGAAAAGCTGAATGAAGCAAGCAGCGTCAAAAAAGTTTACGGAATCGTAAGCGGAAAGGGCGGAGTCGGAAAGTCTCTCGTAACCTCGATGCTCGCGTCCGCTATGAACAAAAAGAACCACAAGGTTGCCGTCCTTGACGCCGATCTGACGGGTCCCTCTATTCCTAAAGTGTTCGGAATAAACGAAAAGGCGTTCGCCGACGAAAGAGGTATTATACCCGTAAGATCAAACGGCGGCGTTGACGTAATGTCGATAAACCTTTTGCTCCAAAACGAAACCGATCCTGTCGTATGGCGCGGTCCCGTTATCGCGGGAACCGTTAAACAGTTCTGGACCGACGTAGTTTGGGAAGATATCGACTATATGTTCATTGATATGCCTCCCGGCACGGGTGACGTTCCCCTGACCGTTTTTCAGTCGATACCCGTCGACGGAATAATCATCGTAACCTCTCCCCAAGAGCTCGTTTCGATGATCGTCGAAAAAGCCGTAAAAATGGCTCAGATGATGAATATTCCCATTTACGGACTCGTAGAGAATATGTCGTATTTCGTATGCCCCGACTGCGGAAAGAAACACTCGATCTACGGAGAAAGCCATATTGACGAGGTTGCCGAAAGATTCGGGATCGATCGCATCGTAAAGCTTCCTATCGACAGCAACATTCCGAGACAGTGCGATAAGGGCTGTGTCGAAAGCCTCGACGTCAGCTTCCTTGACGATTTTACAAAAGAATTATAAAAACAAAAAGAGGATATTCTGCATATCCTCTTTATTATTTTATTAAATCCAATGCGTTGTCCCGAAGAAGAGCTTGCTCATACCCCGGAAAATGTTTTTTTATAGCCCCATACGCCTTCTTCATATAGCTTTTTCTCATTCCGAGATTGTGCATATCGCTTGAAACTACGACAGTTTCATTATTATTTAAAAGCATTTCGAGAAGCCTTCTGCCGCCGTGCTTCGTAACCGTCTTGGCATTCATCTGATACACGACCTTAAAATCGCTTATATCTTCATAAAGTCTGTCAAAAAACGGATAACGCTCGATATGCGCTACGATCGGGATCAGTCCTTTGAGTGTTAAAAGATACAGCCACTCGGAATACTGCGGATCATATTGTTCCACCGGAAACTCGACCAACAAAAGATCTGTTTTTTCAATACAAAGCTTTTCAATATTCTGAACGAGCGAGACGTTGTTGTCCATATAGACTTCGGCACCAAGGCGAAGCTCGGGCAATTTTCCCCCATTTGTTGAATCAACAGCGCTTTTCAAAGACTCAAAGCTTTTTTGGCGTTTTTCCAAAAACGACTCAACCGCCCCTTGTTTATGAACAAACACGTGCGGGGTAGCTACACACAGCTCAACGCCTTGCGCAAAGTTGTCCCCCAACATCGCTATACTGTCTTTTGGGCTTTTTGCACCGTCGTCAATACAGGGCAAAAAATGAGAATGAATATCTACCATAATAAATTAAAATATCGCTTTTATTATTTTGTCAAAACTTAATCCGCATAGGAATATTTGGATTTGCGATAATATTTTCTGCTTTTTAAGTTTTCTTTGTTGTCAATGACTATCGTGCCGAGAATGTTTGAGCCGACTTTTTTCAGTCTTTCAATCGTTTCGTCAAGCATTTCGAACGTTGTTTCACTCTTCTTGACCAAGACTACCACACCGTCGCTGTATTTTACGGTAAGAGTAGGGTCTGTAACAAGGCTGACGGGAGGAGTATCAATGAATATATAGTCGTACTTTGTTTTCAGAAAGCTGATCAGGCGCTCAAACTCTTGAGACTGAATGATCTCGGCAGGGTTGGGGGGAGTCTCTCCGGCTGTGAGGACGTCAAGATTCTCTCTGACGCCGACTTTGATCGCCTTTCCAAGCTCCGAAAAACCGCAAAGAACGTTCGAAAGACCTTCTTTTTTATCAAGCTTCAAATATCTGTGTATTTTGGGCTTTCTGAGGTCGCAATCCAACAAAAGAACTCTTGAATTGAGCTGTGCAAACGTTATAGCAAGATTGATACAGGTGGTCGACTTGCCCTCTCCCGCAGTCGAGCTGGTTAGTACGATAACTTTGGCACTATCCGATTTGGGAATGGAATACATAATATTCGTTCTGATCGACTTGTATGCCTCCACGACCGAAAAATCCGTATTTCTGTTTAATATTGTTTTTTCGGGCTTCAACTCTGAAATCCCGACGTTCTTTTTCATATTGTTCAAGGTATGCACCTCCAAAAAACGAATAATCTTTTTTGCAATAGCTCTATTTATATCATTTTACCATTATATTTCCCTTTTGTCAATGAAAAAAAACAACAAACGAAACCTCGAAAAAAGAGCGGCAGTAAACAGCTAAAAACAGTAATCTATTTTACGGATATGCACATATTTCACAAACTTAAAATTCCACTTGACAAATTATTGGTTATGGTGTATAATTTGAGTAATTATACGGATAGTTATTTTATGAGGTATTTTTTATGAAATTCAAAAAGAACTTTTTAAAAGTATCCATACTTGCATGCGTGCTCGTATGCGTGTTGGTTGCAGGCAGCATTTTTGCTTTCGGTAATGAAGCCGCAAGCGATAATCTTAATATTGTTGTGGGTGTTCCTTCCGCATCGGTTAAAACGGGTGAGACGTTTACAGCTACTGTAAAGATCTCGAACACTGACATTTCTTCTTTTAAGCTTGCAGGTCTTCAGGTAGAGCTTACTTATGACGATACCGCGTTGACCGCCTCGCAGATCACTCATACGCTTGATACTGACGTTTCTGCTGCCGTTTCTAACGTTGACGGAAATGTAGTTAAGTTCGTATGCGTAAAGAATGATTTTGATTCCGAAGCAGGATACACTTCTCTTTCGAACCTCTTTACCGTAACGTTTACGGCAAAGAAAGATATTGCAAATCCCGCAGCTCTTTTTGATCAGGACGATATATACTATTTGATGGGCGACGTTAGCGCTATGGAGATCGTAGCATCCAACGCAGTTTACGGCGCTGACAAAACGAAGATCGCCGAAGCGATCCTCGATAGCGGACTTGACCTCGTTGTATCCGAAAAGGCAGGAACAGTTATCGTTGTTCCCACTCCCGAAGGAATCAACGCTATGACCAAGAGTGCACTTGAAAATGCAATAAGCAGTGCGGCAACCGTTACTGCAAGCGGTAACAATATCGGTACCGGTTCCAAGGTTTCCGTTACACAGAATGACGTAACCGAAGAAGCAGAGATCGTTGTAAAAGGCGACGTTGACGGCGACGGTATCGTAACGGTATTTGATGCTATGATGGCTCAAAAAGGTGAGTTTGGCAATTCTACCACAAGAGAATTTGCAGCAGATGTTAACAACGACAATACAAACACGGAAAGCGACGTTACTGGTATGCTCCAGCACGTTGTAGGATCTGCAACGATAGGCTGATTGCTTTACAAAAAAATTGACAGAGGGTATATGGGTGAAACCTGTATACCCTTTATTTTTTCGACAAGAACCCACTTGAAATAATTAAATTTATGTGATATAATTATTGTCGCAAAAAAATGCAGATCCGCCGCAAAGATCGGTGTGTCGGAAAGGAAAAGGTTTTGGAAAAAAAGAATATTAAGATAGTTGCAAAAAACAAGAAAGCATACCACGACTTTTTCGTTGAGGACACGTACGAGGCGGGGGTTCAGCTTTTCGGAACCGAGGTCAAGTCGGTCAGACAGGGCGCAGTAAACTTGAAGGATTCTTATTGTGTTATTGATAAGGGAGAGATCTTTGCGACAGGCGTGCATATCAGCCCTTACGAAAAAGGTAATATTTTTAACCGCGAGCCTCTTCGCGACAAGAAACTTTTGATGCACAAAAAAGAGATCATAAAACTTTTTTCTCTGAAAGGCAAAGAGGGATATACCCTCGTTCCTCTGTCCGTTTATTTTTCGGGCTCGAGAGTTAAGATGGAAATAGGGCTTTGCAAGGGTAAAAAGCTGTATGACAAGCGCGAGACCGAGGCAAAAAAGCAGGCAGAAAGAACGATGGACCGCGCTATGCGTGAGAGGAATAAAGGTTGATTTTAACTAATGCGGTTAAGTAATTATTAATGCGAGGTTTGTTGTATGATTCAGGAAATTTTTGATATTGAAATCGACTATTCGAAGCTTGAGTGCGAAAAGGGAGAGTACATACCAAAGCTGTATGCTTATATTCCGAATGAGACGGAGGAGCTTGCCCCTTTTATGCCGAAAAGACCGACGGTGCTGATCTGCCCCGGCGGTGCTTACAGATATACATCTGACAGAGAGGCTGAGCCGGTAGCACTGTTTTATTTGTCGAAGGGATATAACTGCTTTGTGTTGCGTTACAGTTGTGCCCCCGCCCGCTTCCCCGTTCAGGTAGCTGAAGCGGGAAAGGCTTTGCTTACTATAAAGGAAAATGCCGAAAGATTTAAGGTGGATACCGATAGGATCTACGTGTGCGGTTTCTCTGCCGGCGGCCACTTGGCAGCAAGCTTGGGCGTTTTTTGGGATAAACCGTTTTTGGCGGATATTCTCGGAACGACAAACGAGATGTTGAAATTCAAGGCTTTAGTGTTGGGATACCCCGTAATTACGTATAAAGCTGAAAGAATGATAAAAGATTCATCAAGAGAGACGTTTAAAGGAACTTGGGGCAGTTACAGAAATTTGCTCGGAGAGAAATTTTACGACGAAAAAACGGCAGATCTTATGTGCCTTGATAAACAGGTGAGCAAGAATACTCCTCCCTGCTTTATTTGGTCAACGTTCGAGGATGCGGCAGTGCCGGTTGAGTGTTCGCTATTGTTTGCATTAGCTTTGAGGAACAACGATGTGCCGACCGAGCTACACATATACGAGCATGGAAGACACGGAAGATCGGTCGGAACAAGAGTTTGCTGTCCGGAGGATCTGCGTCTGGCAGATTGGCTGGAAGTGTCTTATAAATGGCTCGAGGAAGAACACGGCTTGCCCCAAGCATAAGTCATATTCTTTACTCTTCCCTATCAATCGCATAATGTATTTATACTATGATTTTACGGCAATATCGATCAAATCGATGTTGCTATATGGGGTCGTAAAGGTTTCGACGGGGATTTTGAAGCATGTTAAGCGGGTAGAGATGCAGTACCTCTTTAAACAACTGTACTTTTTAAAATTAAACGCTAACGAAAACGTAGCACTCGCTGCCTAAGTTGCAGCGCATCTCCCCGAGGAATACCGCGCCCTCGGCTGAGGTGTCAAATCAGCGGTGAACGTGAACTGTAAATTATCGTTTATAGCAGTCATGAACTAAAGCGATACGCATAACAAAGCCTGTCTATCGGCGTTGTTGTGCGGAAGCTCAATAGATAGAATGCACCCGGAGAAAGATGTGTGAATAGATTTTCGGACAGGGGTTCGACTCCCCTCGACTCCACCAAAAAGAAAAAGCCCTTTTGGGCTTTTTCTTTTTGCTTGATCACATTAGAGAGGGGAGTCGAACGCAGCGTGAAAAATGATTCAGTGAATCATTTTTTAGCGGTGACCGAAGCTTTTTGCAAAGCACATACTTCACCATTTGCACTTATGCTTTGCAAAAAGCAAGAGCGATCTCCCCGTAGGCTTCCACCAAAGAATAACCGTAATCTTGATACAAGGGTTGCGGTTATTTTATTTTTGTGATATAATATCTGTAAAGGAGGCGAGATTATGAAACCGTGTAAAACCTTTTTGCTTGCACTTATGACATTAGTTTTGATTGTATCTCTGGGTGGTTGCATCACGATTCCCCTGACAAAGCACTATAATATCTCTTCTGAAAAGGTATCATCTGTACAGTTTTATGATCTGCGCAATCAAGATTCAGCCAATGCTCCCGGATTTGATAATACTCTTGAACCTGTCTATACTATACCGAAAGAAGATACGAAAGATTTTTTAGATAATTTTTCAAATCTTAAATTTTCTGATTCTATTATTATTACCATTGCAGCAATTGATC
>JAZNOI010000018.1:0-1889 GCA_045580755.1 Eubacteriales bacterium
CATATTATTTGCGCCGGTTCGTTGCTTGGTATTGCCTTGCATCAAGGCACGTCTTTCCCCGTGGGTAAGGTGGATTTCTTAAAACTGTATCCACTTTCTTTCAAGGAATTTTTAATGGCGACAGATAAAGAACGTTTTGCCGAACTGCTTGATAAGCAAGATTTTCAGATGATCACAAGCTTTAAGCAAACGTATATTGACGCCTTGAAACACTACTACTTTGTCGGCGGTATGCCCGAAGCTGTGCAAAGCTTTGCAGAAAATAACGACTTTAACGAGGTCCGTGAGATTCAAAAGAGGATCCTTGCGGCTTATGAGCAGGATTTTTCCAAACATGCTCCCAATGAGATCGTTCCGAGACTTCGTATGTTATGGAACAGTATCCCGTCTCAGTTGGCGAAAGAAAACAAAAAGTTTATCTACGGTCTTGTCCGTGAAGGAGCTCGTGCGAAAGACTACGAAACTGCACTTATGTGGCTCAGCGACTGCGGTCTTGTTCATAAGGTCAGTCGTGTAAATGCGGCAGGCATTCCATTGCGGGCGTATGAGGACATGAAAGCGTTTAAGCTGTTTGTGGTAGATGTCGGGCTCCTTAGCTGTATGGCGGGACTTCGTCAGCGTACTCTGATTGACGGTAACGATCTTTTTGTTGAATTCAAGGGCGCACTCACGGAACAATATGTTTGTCAGCAGTTGAAAACTATTGAGGAGCTTGATGTTTATTACTATACCAACGACAGAGGTTCCTGCGAGGTCGATTTTGTCGTTGATACCGGTGAACAGATCGTGCCCATAGAGGTAAAGGCAGAAGTAAATCTCAGAGCTAAGAGCTTGAAGACATATCAGGAGAAATTTTCTCCCGAAATTTCCGTTCGTACATCCATGACAAACTTCAAAAAAGAAGAATGGCTCGTTAATCTGCCGCTGTATGCAATAGATCAGCTCAGATCGGTCGTACAGAACGAACTTATGTAAAATAAATAAATTATACAGAGCAGATAAGGTAAAGATCTTTTTCTGCTCTGTTTTCTTTCAGCCGTATTTATACAATTCAGTTACGAAGTAATTTAGCTTTGCAACTTGTTGCAAAATTTAGCTTACAACTCAACGAATTGTAAATTTAGCTGCGAACTTGTTCGCTATTTAGCTCGGCTCTGCCGTATTTAGCTTAAAAATTTTTTCTCTCCCCTCTTGACAAACCGTAAAAAATATGATATCATTATGATATCAAAAAGATTAGCAACAAAGCATCGAAAGGAAGATCATCATGGAAGAAAAAATTTTAACGACTAAAAAGAACGGCATGGCTGTTATGCTTTTAACGATCCTTTTGCTTATCGTCGGCATAGCGGGCATAATTTTTAGCGGAATTCATCTCGACAGCGGCGACAGCTCTGCTGTTTATGTCATCACGCTTATCGTATCCCTCCTTATCGTTTGCCTCGGCTGGATACCGCTTTGCGGCTTACGTATTCTCAAACCGCAGGAAGCGCTCGTCCTTACTCTTTTCGGTAAATATATCGGTACTATCAAGGAAGACGGTTTTTATTTCATCAACCCCTTTGCTACCGGCTTCAACCCTGCGGCGAGAACAAAGCTCAATCAGAGCGGTGATGTTAAAATAGGCAATATTCCCGTTGCATCGACATCGGGCGAGGCGGTCTCCGTTGAAATGCCCAGCAAAAAGATCTCTCTTAAAATAATGACTCTCAACAATAACCGCCAGAAGATCAACGACTGCCTCGGCAACCCCGTCGAGATCGGTATCGTAGTCATGTGGCGTGTTACAGACACCGCAAAAGCCGTTTTCAATGTCGATAACTATAAAGAATACCTCTCCTTGCAGTGCGACAGCGCGCTTCGTAACGTCGTTCGCCTTTATCCTTATG
>JAZNOI010000019.1:0-8775 GCA_045580755.1 Eubacteriales bacterium
AAGTTTGATTCGCTAATTGAGAAGAGAAAGCTTTACAGTCTTGAGGAAGCTTTGCGCCAAGCTTACGTTTTGCGCAGTGTAAACATCTTCCCAAAGTACGATCCAACCCTATATTCGAATGCTTATATTCCCGAGGTCTTGCTTGAAGCAGGACATAGGGGAGCGATCTCTCGCGGATTTTTTACTGAATATAATCTTATAACAGAGGATGACAAGATTACTTTTGAGATACCTTTTCAAAACGGCGGAATTGGTCTTTTGTACAGCGGTAAGACTCCGGAGATCATTTCTCAGATCATTTTCGATGAGTTCGGTATAAAAAAAGAAGTCGAGATCATTCATGACGTAAACTCATTGACCGACTATGATTCTATTTTTCAAGAGAAAGAAAAACAGTATGCAGAGGAAATAAACAGAGCAAATCGTCAAAGGGAAGAGCAGCAAAAGGTTATTGCCGAAAAGCTTGCGAACGAAACCGAGAAAAAGAATCTTACACGCGTTACCTCGCTTGATCAAAAAGAAAACGTTTTTGAAAAAAGAGAGGATGGCATAATACACGTTGGAGATACGGATTTTGACGTATCCGAAGCAGATTTTATTTACGGAGAGAAGTTTGACCTTGACCCCGTTCCCATGCGAAATCTGGACAAGCCGTTAAGACACGTTGTTATAATGGGTGAACTGTTCTTTAAAGAAATAAAAGAGAGCCGTTCCGATAAGATAATATTCGAATTTGCAATGACCGACAATGACACGTCGATCTTCTGTAAAATGGTATTGGAACCGCATGAATCGCAGATCACGCACGAAATAGGTGAAGGCGACGTTCTTGCCGTAAAGGGTAACGTTCGTTTTGATAAATACGCAAACGAACTTATTATGAATGTTCTCGATATAGCAAAGATTAGAAAAATATCGAGAAAAGACAAATGCGAAGAAAAAAGAGTGGAACTCCATTTACATACCTGTATGTCGTCGATGGACGCCATTATTTCTCCCGAAGAGGCAATTAAAACGGCTCAAAAATGGGGACACAAGGCGATCGCGATAACCGACCACGGTAACGTGCAGGCATTCCCGAGAGCTATGTATGCTTCGGAAAAAACGGGAATGAAGGTAATATACGGAATGGAGGCATACTTCGTTGACGATACGGCACGTGTTGTTTACGGAGAAAGCAAAGCCGATTTTACGGACGACGAGTTTTGTATATTCGATATAGAAACGACGGGACTGTCGGCGCAGACCTGTAAAATAACCGAGATCGGCGCCGTAAAGTTTAAAAACGGAGAGATATTCGACGTTTTCAGCACTTACGTTGATCCCGAGTGCCCGATTCCTCCCGAGATAGTGGAGCTGACGGGCATTACCGACGATATGGTCAAGGGTGCTCCAAAGACCGAAGAGGCTGTAAAAGCATTTTTGGAATTTGCCGGAGACAGAATACTTATTGCCCACAACGCATCGTTTGATATCGGTTTTATCAGAAAGGCTTGCGAGGATCATAAGATACAATTTAAGCCTACATATATCGATACTGTAGCATTGTCGAGATTTTTGAATCCCGACTTAAAAAAACATAAGCTTAATATAATTGCAGACTACTATAATTTAGGCGAATTCGGTCACCACAGAGCATTTAACGATGCCGAAATGTTGGGAAAGATATTTTCTGTTATGTGCCAAAAGCTCAAAAAAGAGGGCGCGCGTAATACCGAAGAGATGGCGAGGATCATGGGCGAAAAGGCAGACCCGTTAAAGCTCCGTCCGTATCATATGATACTTCTCGTAAAAAACAACGTTGGATTAAAGAATCTGTATAAAATAGTGTCAAAAGGATTTCTTGACTACTTCTACAGAAATCCCAGGCTCCCGAAAACGGTTCTTAACGAACTTCGCGAAGGGCTAATAGTCGGTTCTGCGTGTGAGGCAGGCGAGCTGTTTTCTGCGATCATTGCGGGAAAACCCATGAACGAGCTTATACGTATTGCGAAGTACTACGATTATCTGGAGATTCAGCCTCTTTCAAATAATAGATTTATGATAGCAAAAGGACTTGCTCCGGACGAAGAGGCATTGCGTGATTTTAACCGTAAGGTTATTGAGATAGGCAAAAAAGCAAATAGACCCGTTGTTGCGACATGCGACGCTCACTTTATGGAAAAACGCGACGAGATCCACAGGAAAATGCTCCAGTTTGACCGTGGATTTGCAGATGAAGGTGATTCTGAACTGTATTTCAGAACAACCGATGAAATGCTGGAAGAGTTTTCTTATTTGGGAGAGGACGTCGCACGCGAGGTCGTGATCGTAAATCCCAATAAGATAAACGATATGATCGAAAACATAAGACCGATCCCGACGGGATTCTATCCACCGAGTATTCCGGGGTGCGAAGAAGAGCTCCAGGAAATGTGTTGGAAGAGAGCGAAAGAATGGTACGGCGATCCCGTTCCCGAGCTTGTAAAAAACAGGCTTGAAAGGGAGCTCACCCCCATTATCGGAAACGGTTTCGCGATCATGTACATAATTGCGCAAAAGCTTATTGCAAACAGCGAAGCGCAGGGTTATCTTGTCGGCTCGAGAGGCTCTGTCGGCTCGTCATTTGCGGCGACGATGTGCGGTGTAACCGAGGTTAATCCGTTGCCCCCGCATTACAGATGCCCAAAATGTAAATACAGCTATTTCTACACCGACGGCTCTGTCGGGTCGGGCTTTGATTTGCCCGACAAAAACTGTCCCGAGTGCGGTACGAATATGATCCACGACGGACACGACATTCCGTTTGAGACCTTCCTTGGTTTTAAAGGAGAAAAGACGCCCGATATTGACCTGAACTTTTCGGGTAACGTCCAAGCAGATGCCCACAAATACACCGAAGTTTTGTTCGGTGAGGAAAACGTGTTCAGAGCGGGAACGCTTGGAACTCTTGCAGATAAAAAGGCGTATATGCTCGTAAACAAATACCTTGAAAATAAAGGGGTATCAGTAAACCGAGCAGAGTTGCAACGACTGATAAACAAGTGTTTGGGAGTAAAGCTCACGACAGGTCAGCATCCCGGCGGTATAATCGTTATTCCTCACGAATACGAGATATACGACTTTTCGCCGGTACAGCATCCTGCCGAAGATAGAAACAGCTCGGTAATAACCACGCATTTTGAATTCAGCCATTTGCACGATACGATATTAAAGCTTGATATTCTTGGACACGATGTACCGACGAAGTATAAAATGCTCGAAAATTATTCGGGAATAAATATTCTCGACGTTCCCATGAACGACCAGAAGGTCATGTCTCTGTTTACATCGACAAAAGCGCTCGGTGTAACTGAAGAAGATATCGGAAGTCCTACCGGAACGTTCGGTCTGCCCGAGTTCGGAACGGCATTTACAAGACAGATGCTCGTTGATACCCAGCCAAAATATTTCTCCGACTTGCTTCAGATCTCGGGGCTTTCGCACGGTACGGGCGTTTGGCTCGGTAATGCCAAGGACCTTATAAAAGACGGAGTATGTACGATTTCTGAGTGTGTTGGAACAAGAGACAACATAATGGTTTATCTTCAGCACAGAGGGCTTGACAACGGTGATGCCTTTAACATTATGGAAAACGTGCGTAAGAAAAACAAAAATCTGACGCCTGAAATGGAAGCTATAATGAGGGACCACAACGTGCCCGAATGGTACATAGATTCTTGTAAAAAGATCCAGTATTTGTTCCCGAAGGCTCACGCTGCGGCGTACGTTATGTCGGCGATACGACTCGGCTGGTACAAGGTCTATCATCCCGTAGCCTTTTATGCCGCCTATTTCACGGCAGCCCCTGACGGCTTTGACGGGCTTGCGGTCATGGGTGGCAGAGCTATGGTCAAGAAGCTTATGACACTCATTGAGGAGAAGGGCAGAGAGGCCTCTGCGACCGAGAAAGAAACGTATACGGCTATGCAGATAGTAAACGAATGCTTTGCGAGGGGAATACAGTTCTTGCCCGTAAACCTGTATAAATCGGACGCAAAAGCATTTTTACCCGAGGACGGAAAGATAAGAATCCCGTTCGCCTGCTTAGCGGGGCTTGGCGAGAGCGTTGCGCAAAACATCGTCAAGGCAAGGGATGAGGACCCGATCTCCATTGAAGAGCTTGCGGAAAGAGCTAAGCTGTCAAAGAAGATAGTCGATCTTCTCCGCGACAACGGCGTTCTTGAGGGACTGCCCGAACAGAATCAGATATCATTTTTCTAAAAATAAGAGGGAGTGAGTGCTCAGCACACGCTCCCTCTGTTTCGTTCAACAAACATAACAAGGGATATGTGGATTCGTATATCTTGTTTTTTTGCAAAAAAATAAACTCCCCGATTAGGGGAGTTTTTAAATTTATACTTAGTGAGCCATTTCGGAAGCGATATTGTAAAGTCTGCGCATATCTTCGTTTCTCTTTGCGCAGTATGCCTTCATTTCTGCTACCTGTTCGGGAGAGAAGCTGTCAAGATCGCCGTCTTTAAGAGTACCCTTATACATACGGTCGAGCTTGAGCGCATAGCTGATCTCGGTGGAAATAAGTTTGCCGTCGCGCATACCGACGACGAGATCGCTCTTTCCTTCGAGAAGGAGACGAACAGCTTCGCTGCCCATCTGTGTTGCGATAAATCTGTCGCGCATTGTGGGATCGCCGCCGCGGAGAACGTGTGCAAGTCTGACGAACTTGGTTTCAATGCCTGTTTTTTCTTCAAATCTTGCCGCAAATTTTTCGGAATAGAATTTGTCGCCCACTGTTGCGGGAACGCCCTCGGCGATGCAAACGATGAAGTTTCTCTTGTTGTTCTTCTTAGCTTCCATTATCTGAGCGATAACCTTGTCTTCGTCGAACTTAACTTCGTTGATGATAATAGCCGATGCACCCGTTGCGATGCCCGCTTCAAGTGCAACCCAACCTGCATTTCTTCCCATGATCTCAATTACGTTACAACGCGCGTGAGATTCGCAGGTGTCGCGAAGTCTGTCGATCATCTGAACAGCTGTGTTTACCGCAGTATCAAAACCTATTGAATATTCGGTAGAAGTGATGTCGTTGTCGATCGTTCCGGGAATACCGATAGTGGGGATTCCTCTGACGGAAAGGTCTGTTGCACCTCTGAAAGTGCCGTCGCCGCCGATAGCAATAATACCGTCGATTTCGTTTTCGCGGCAAGTCTGAATCGCCTTCTGCATACCTTCTTCTTCTTTGAATTCGAGGCAGCGGTCAGAGTAAAGGGCAGTACCGCCTCTGGAGATTATATTGGAAACGTCTCTGGGAGTAAACTTCTTGAGGTTGGGATGAACGAGACCTTTGTAGCCTTCGTAAATACCCATAACTTCAACACCCTTGTCGAGTGCGGCTCTTGTAACTGCACGGAGCTCAGCGTTCATACCGGGAGCGTCTCCGCCCGACGTCAAAACACCGATTCTTCTGAATTTCTTTGTCATGATCAATTCCCCTTGTTTTGTATGTCATTTATTTTTTTAACTTTAATATCATCCAATTAATCATTCTAATATAAATAAACGGAAAAATCAATATATTTCGCGTAAATTCGATTATTTTTTTGCTGTTTTCAGCCTTGTATTATCTTTTATTTTGAACTACCTAAAAAAATGGGCATTATTTGTTGGTTATTTAACGCCTTTTCAAGCGTTTCAGACAAAAGATCAAATTTTGCGACAAGGGAAAAAGGTTTATTTTTCGGGTCATCTTGGTTCAACGGGACGAAGAAAATATTTTTGCGGTCAAGAAGTTTACCTATGTTCATTAAGTTTGCCGATAATGCGTCGTTTGTGGCAAGACAGATAATAAGCGGCCTGTTGTTTCTCAAATGGGCTTTTGCAGCCATAGTAACTGACGAATCGGTTATTCCGTTTGCTATTTTAGCGAGTGTGTTTCCTGTGCAGGGGCAAATGACCATAGCGTCGGGTTTTAAAGTAGGGCCTATCGGCTCTGCATCTTTTATGGTGTGTATAACTTTCTTATTGCATATTTCTTCAAATTTGCTGACGTGCATAGATGCTTTACCGAAACGTGTATCGGTAGAGTAAGTTTTTTCGCTCATTACGGGTAATAAGTCGTATTTTTCGCTCATTTTTTCCAAGACCTCAAATGACTGCGAAAGGGTACAGAACGAACCGCACATTGCATAACAAATCATTTTATCACCTCCGCACAGTGGGATAAAACGGTGTTTGCGATGATAACCCCCGAGCTTTGCGGAGCGACTTTTCCGGGAAGGGACAAAGCGAATATTACTTTTCTGCCTTTATTTTTTGCGTAATCGGTATCGATTCCGCCGGGGGCCGACGCGAGATCGACCAAAAGTACGTCGTTTAGAGTATTGTCAATTATTTCACTGTTTATAACAAGCGCGGGAACGGTATTGAACAGTATTTGCTTATTGAATATATGGTCTTTCATATAACAAATATTTATCGCAGTAAGCCCGTCAGCTTCAGCCCAAGCGAGAGCACTTTCACTTCTTGCAAAAACAGTTACGTCAGCTCCGAGTGCTTTTAACGTTTTTGCGAGCACTTTGCCTATCCTGCCGTAACCGACGACGGCGCACTTTGAAGAAAATACGGTGGTTTTTAATTCGCTTATAGCAATCCCGACAGCACCTTCCGCCGTTGGAACTGCGTTTAGAACGTTGAGTCTTTCCGATTTATAATAATCGAACGGGAAAGCACCTTTGCTTTTTGCTTTTTTGCAAAAACTGTCCGTCAGTTTTCCGCCCGCAATGATCTGATTTTTATAAAAGTGGTTGCATAAGTCGTCGAGCTTTATTTCGAGACTTGAGAGAGGGCAGTTTACCCTTATTTTGTCCGTCGAAAAAGGAAGGGGGAGCAACACTATTTTGGATTCTGAGATTGATCTGTAAACGTCGTTTTCGTTTATGTTCGATTTGTTTTCCAAACCGTAAACAGAGACGTTATATCCTTTTTCGGCAAGTGTCTCGGCGGCATAAATTTGGCGAAGATCTCCGCCTAAAACAGTTATTTTTATGTCATTAATAATACACATCTCCTTTCAAATTTTTGCTTTTATAATATCTCTTGTTTGCATAAAAATTCGGGCATTTTGTAACAGCCCTAATATATATTATGAAAAGCAATTTATATTGACAATGTCGTGGGGAATTGTTATAATAATATAATAAGATATTAATATGGGATAATATGTGGTTTACAGAGGAATTTTGAAAAAATATGAATGACAAAACAGTAAAAATTTCTGAAGAGGATATAGAAAAACAGTACGGCTTTATGCGTAAGGTCAAGGAGAAGAATGCGCATTTTTATACTGAGCATAACAGACTTCCGAAAGCGTATGTTTTGACGTTCGGTTGTCAGCAGAATGAAGCTGACAGCGAATATATTTTGGGTATGGCTGTTGAAATGGGGTATGAGAAAGCGGATTCTGCCGAAGAGGCTGATCTGATCATTGCGAATACCTGTGCCGTCAGAGAACACGCCGAACTGAAGGCTTTGTCGATAACCGGACAGTTTAAACACTTGAAAAAACAGAATAAGCAGTTGAAGATCGGTATCTGCGGCTGTATGGTTACGCAGGAGCACCGCAAGGACGATATTAAGAACAAATATCCTTACGTTGACTTCCTTTTTGGGACGAATATGCTTTGGCGTTTCCCCGAAATACTGTTTGAGTCGTTTAGACAGAAAAAGAGACTATTCTATTTTGACCACGAATCCTCGAATATCTGGGAAGGTCTGCCCGTAAAAAGAGAGAGTGATTTTAAGGCTTGGATAAGCGTTATGTACGGTTGCAACAATTTTTGCTCGTACTGTGTAGTGCCGTACGTTAGGGGCAGAGAGAGGAGCAGACAGCCTGAAGATATTCTTGATCAGATAAAGGATCTTGCATCGAAAGGGTATAAGGAGTTTACGCTTCTCGGACAAAACGTAAACAGTTACGGAAAGGATCTCGGAAAAGACTATGATTTTTCCGATCTTTTGACCGATATATGCAAGATAGAGGGTGATTTCTGGATTAGGTTTATGACCAGCCATCCGAAAGATGCCTCGAAAAAGCTTATAGATACCATTGCCCGCGAAGAAAAGATAGTAAAGCATTTGCATTTGCCTTTTCAAGCGGGAAATGACAGGGTGTTAAAGGTGATGAACAGAAAGTATGATTCGAAAGGGTATTTGGACCTCATCACTTATGCAAAAGAAAAGATTGAAAATGTGGGATTGACGAGCGACGTGATTGTCGGTTTTCCCACAGAGACCGAAGAGGAGTTCGAGGACACGCTCGAAATGCTGAAAAAAGTCGAATTTGACTCGGTTTATTCGTTTATTTACTCCCCGAGAAAAGATACGCCTGCGGCGAATATGGACGGACAGATACCTGACAGCGTAAAAAAAGACAGATTTGCTCGTCTATTGGCTGTACAAAACGGAATAAGCAAGGATCTGAATGCCGAATACGTAGGAAAGACGATAAAGATTCTTGTCGAGGGAAAAAGCAAGACCGACAGTGATAAATACACGGGACGAAACCAAAAGAACCGTCTTGTACATATAGACGGAGACGACTCTATGATCGGCAAGTTTATGAACGTAAAGATAGACAGAGCCGATACGTTTGCTATGTACGGAACGGTTATTAAATGAATGTGAGGATGTAATAATGTCTGTAACACCGATGATGCAGCAGTATCTCGATATAAAAGAGAAGAACAAAGACTGTATAATATTTTTCAGACTCGGCGATTTTTACGAGATGTTTTT
>JAZNOI010000020.1:0-6976 GCA_045580755.1 Eubacteriales bacterium
AGTTGTTACGGAAGCCAAAATAGAACCAACGAATACGCCGTTTGTCCAGTCTCTTGACTGATATACCAGGGGAGCAGTCTTTGCACGTCTGCCGCCGAATACGATCGCAGAGATCGGAACGCCTGCGGGATTGTTGAATTCGGAAGAAATGCAGGGGCAGTTGATCGCCATAGAGGTAAATCTGGAGTTGGGGTGCGCACCGCAAGTAGACTTATCTTTCTTGTCATACTTGGTGTAATCCCACTTATTGCCCTTCCAGTCAAGTGCATTTGCGGGAGGATTCTTGTCGAGACCTTCCCACCAAACAGTGTTGTCATCGAGGTTATGAACAACGTTTGTGAATATTGTATCTCTCATGGTTGTCTTGAGAGCGTTGGGGTTGGACTTGTCGTTTGTACCGGGAGCAACACCGAAGAAGCCGTTTTCGGGGTTTACTGCCCAAAGTCTGCCGTCAGCACCAACACGGAGCCATGCAATATCGTCACCTACGCACCATACTTTATAACCCTGTTTGCCGTAGATTTCGGGGGGAATAAGCATTGCAAGGTTAGTTTTACCGCACGCAGAGGGGAATGCTGCAGAGATGTATTTTATATCGCCGTTGGGATACTCAATACCGAGAATGAGCATGTGTTCTGCCATCCAGCCTTCTTTTCTTCCGAGGTAGGATGCGATACGGAGAGCGAAGCACTTCTTACCGAGAAGAACGTTGCCGCCGTAACCGGAGTTGATGGACCAGATCGTGTTGTCCTGAGGGAAGTGTACGATGTATCTGTTTTCTTCATCGAGGTCAGCTCTTGCGTGGAGACCCTTGATAAAGCCTGCATCGTCATCAGCAAGAGCTGCGAGAACCTTTGTTCCGACTCTTGTCATAATGAGCATATTAAGAACAACGTATATCGAGTCTGTGAGCTCAATACCGATCTTTGCAAAGTCAGATCCGGGGATACCCATAGAATAAGGAATTACGTACATAGTTCTGCCTTTGTACGAATTCTTGTAAAGCTTTCTGAGCTTTTCATACATTTCAGCGGGAGCCATCCAGTTGTTGATAGTACCTGCTTCTTCTTTTGTTTCCGTACAAATAAACGTTCTGTTCTCAACACGAGCAACGTCGTTTATTGCGGTACGGTGCAAATAACAGCCGGGAAGCTTATCCTGGTTGAGCTTGAACATCTCGGAAGTAGCGCAAGCTTCTTCGCGAAGTGCCTCTCTCTGCTCGTCGGATCCGTCGATCCATACGATCTTGTCAGGACAAGTAAGTTCAGCCATCTCATTGATCCATTCTTTTACATACTTGTTGTTTGTCATGTGGGGTTGCCTCCATTTTTGATATAAAAATTTTTTATTTTTTTAATATTTATAATAAACGGTTTTATTTTCCCGTCTTTATTCTGACTATCTCATCGGAGAGTTTTGCAAACTCGGAAATATCGAGCTTTTCGCCTCGCACGTTTATATCGAGCCCTATATTTTCTACTGCCCGCTTAATCTCATCTTTCCCTAAGTCAACTTTACCCGAAAGCGCGTTTATAAGCGTTTTTCTCCTTTGTTCAAACGCCGCTTTTATAACCTTAAAAAACAACTTTTCGTCAACCACATCGACAGGCGGCTTTTCATAAAGGCTTATTTGTATTACAGCCGAGTCGACCTTTGGAGCAGGCATAAAATTACCGGCAGAAACGTTAAACAGTTTTTTTACGCTCCCGTAATAGTTCACAGATGCAGTAACCGCTCCGTAATCACCTTCGGTCGAGTTGGAACAAAGACGTTCCGCCACCTCTTTTTGAACCATAAACGTCATTTTCTTTATGGGAAGTCTGCTTTCGAGCAAAAGCATAAGAATAGGTGTAGTAATATAGTATGGCAAATTTGCGCATACGTAAACACTGCTACCGTCAAATTTTTCTTCAAAAAGCTTTTTTAGGTCGGTTTTCATGACGTCCGAATTGATAACTTCAACGTTTTCGTATTCTGCAAGCGTTTCTTTCAATACCGGAATGAGCCCTGTGTCGATCTCGATCGCAACGACTTTTTTTGCGACCGAACACAATTCCTGCGTCAACGTTCCGATTCCCGGACCTATCTCAAGAACACAGTCGTCTTTCCCCGCACCGCTCTCCAACGCTATGCGTTCGGGAACTGCTTCGTTTATCAGAAAATTCTGTCCGAACTTCTTTTGGAACTTTATCCCGTGCTTTTCCATCAGTTCCTTTACGGTACCGATATTCGTTAATTTCATTTATTATTTTTCCTCTTGACAAAGTGCTTTTACTGTGTTATAATCTCACTTGTATCGCCGATGTAGCACAGTGGTAGTGCAGCTGATTCGTAATCAGCAGGTCGTGGGTTCAATCCCCACCATCGGCTCCATTTTTTTGCCTATTTTTGCTTTTTCGGCAGTATATCAAGCCTTATGATCGCCGTTATTATCGAGATCATTACAAATACTTCAGTCGTAACCCCTGCCATCGAGCCCGAGGCAAAATTATATATTATCCATAACGGCGAGCTGGGAAGAGAGATCAGTCTGACGAGGCTTGCCTTTTCTATTCCCCATGAAATCGTAGTCAGGATCATTCCCGCCATAGGAAGAAGACTTAAATATCCGGTCCAGGTAAATGCTACGGCTATCACGCACACTGCTGAAAAGAATACCATCCACCAGTTGCTCTTGCCCCACTTTTTATCTTTGTTTGCAAAAACGACCGATCTTATTGCGGCAATGCAGTTAAGCATAGCGCCGGTATAGCCCTTCGGACCAAGCATAAGGAAGTGTATGGCAAACAAAGTGCAGCTCACTATCTGCATGAGCATAATTTTTTTCTGCGTCTTCATCTGATACGCGGTCATACAAACTGCCAACGCAATAAAGCCTATCGTCTGCGTCGCCAAACCGTACATACCGTCTATCCCAAGAGCTTTTAACAAAGCTTCCATACTCTACCTCTATAAAATTCATAATCAATCTATATTGTATCATATTATCGATTCTTTGTCAACGAACTACAGACTGTTTTTTGTCATTTTTTGACATTAAAACACCCACTTTTTTTCACAAAAAACGAGGTGATACCATGCCGCCAACCGAAAACTACCAATCTCTCTTCCAAAAACAACTTGAAGAGGCAAAAAGCCAAAGAACGATTCCCTCTCTGTTGCTTCACGCATGCTGCGCCCCCTGCTCAAGCTACGTTCTTGAGTATCTCGACGGCATTTTTGACATAACTCTGTTTTTCTATAATCCAAACATTACGAACGAGGACGAATACGACCTAAGAGCAAACGAGCTCGTCAGACTTGTAAACGAAATGCCGTTAAAAAACAAAGTAAAAGTCTTGATCCCGCCTTACGATCCAAGCGAATTCGAGAAAGTTTCAAAGGGCAAAGAAACCGAGCCCGAGCGCGGTTCAAGGTGCACCGAATGTTACGCGTTAAGACTCAAAAAAACATTCGAAACAGCCGAAGAAAAGCATTTCGATTATTTCTCCACTACCCTCTCGATAAGCCCGCATAAAGACGCGGAAAGAATAAACGTTATCGGAGAAAGCTTGGCACAAACGGGCAACACCACATGGCTGTTCTCCGACTTCAAAAAGAAAAACGGATCCAAGCGTTCAATAGAACTTTCGGCACAAAATAATTTGTACCGCCAAAACTTCTGCGGTTGCGTCTATTCAAAAAAAGAACAATAAAAAAACTCTCCGAGATCGGAGAGTTTTTTTATTTATCATGTTTCGTTATTGCCGATTATTTAGCAGCCTTTTTCTTCATGAGAACTACTGCCACAACAGCTGCAACTACAACTACTGCTACAACACCGATAATGATCCAAAGCGTCATATCGCCGCCGTTATCGCCGTCCTTTACGGGAGCCGTGGTTTCGGGAGACGTTGTTTCGGGTTTAGCTGTCGTTACGGGAGCCTTTGTTGTATCTTCGCCGTCGGGAGCCTTTGTCGTATCTTCGGCATCGGGAGCGGATGTTTCATCATCTTCTTCGGTCGCCGTCGCTTTAGCTTCTTCAGCCTTCTGATAGATAGATACGAGCTCGTCTGTATCTGTACCTTCGGGCAACTTTACTTCACTGAATACAGTTGTAAGAGCATAAACGTATGCAAGGTTGGTCTTGTCGCCCTTCCAACCGGTAACATCGAGAAGCGAATAGCCGGGAAGATTTCCCGCACAAGCCGCGTCAGCATCGTTGATAGACCAAGCGTACGAGAAGTCACCGCCGTTGATCTTGAGTGTAGCTTTTCCGTTTTCGTCAACAAATCCGGTTACACCGGTCATGTTGATATCGCACATAAATTTACCGCCGTTAATGATAACCTCAGTAGTACCGGAGAATTCAGCTCTCTGTCTGTTTGTACCGATAACCTGACCGAGAACTTCTGTCGTTCCGTCAATAACAAGTTTAGCCTTTGTGTTGCCGTCGAGGTTGTTTGTATAGGAAAGCGAACCGTCATCCTTGTATTTACGGGTGTTGTTTACACCCCAAGAACCTGCAGCGATTATGTTGTACGTACCGGATTTAACAACGAGGTTTGTTGTAAGGTCAGTGCCGCCCGCATATCTGTGACCGCCGGAAAGGCTGACGTAGTTTGTAGCGATGCCTTCGTAGATCTCAAGGTCGGAAGGATAGCATTTTACGCCTTCGCCAACGAGAGTTGCATGGTTATTAAACGAAATAACACGAGCCGTACCGGTCGTTTCAATATCGACATTTTCCCAGATAGTCTGACCATGTACGCCAATTTCAGCGGGAGTTTCAATTGTGATCTTAGCACCGTTTGTTTCACGGTAGTCAACTCCGTCGTAAACGGACGTGATCTTGATCGTCTTATCATTGAAGGTAGCTGTAAACACGTCCTTTGTGGAAGCAGCTGCCTGACCGTAGCTTTCATAGAAACCAAAGTATATAGGACCGCAAACAACGATCGTACCGCCGGTTTCCTTAAGGAACTCGGTTGCCTGATAGAACGATGTCATAAGGTGATATTTGGGGCTTTCAGCATCAGCATTAAAAGAACCGTGTTCAACGATAGCGAGAGGGTTCTCAGCAGATGTGCCCGTACCGTCGCCGGGAAGCTCACCAATGATCTCGTGTGTCTCAGGATCTCTTTCGGGGTCCATAATGAACACTACTCTGTCACTTGCGGGAACGAGTGTGTTGGGGTCGATCATCTCTGCTTCAGCAGCGGAAGGAACCAACGCAAACATCGTAGCGATAAGTGCAACAGAAAGTGCTACAACAAAAAGTTTTGCGAATTTTTTCATAACTTTTCTCCTTAAATAAAAAATAAACGATTCAACATCGTTGAAAAAATTTTTATACAAGTATTTTACACTATTTCACAAAAAAATGCAATACCTTTTTTCTGTTTTGTTAATATTACACATATCTATTTGTCTATGATAGACAACATAATCAAAACATTATTTGAAACCGCTTTTATGAAGCAAAAAAACTCTCCGAGATCGGAGAGTTTTTTATTTATCATGTTTGCCGATTATTTAGCAGCCTTTTTCTTCATGAGAACTACTGCTACAACAGCTGCAACTACAACTACTGCCACAACACCGATAATGATCCAAAGCGTCATATCGCCGCCGTTATCGCCGTCCTTTGCGGGAGCCGTGGTTTCGGGAGACGTTGTTTCGGGTTTAGCTGTCGTTACGGGAGCCTTTGTTATATCTTCACCGTCGGGAGCTTTCGTTGTATCGTCAGCATCGGGAGCGGATGTTTCATCATCTCCCTCGGTCGCCGTTGCTTTTGCATCTTCAGCTTCCTGATAGAGAGTTACAAGTTCGTCAGTATTTGTGCCTTCGGGCAACTTTACATCGGTAAATACTGTTGTAAGAGCATAAATGTATGCGAGGTTGGTCTTGTCGCCCTTCCAGCCCGTAACGTCGAGAATCGAGTATGCGGGCATATTGTTCTTAGCCGAAGCATCAGCATCATTGATAGACCAAGCGTATGAGAAATCACCGCCGTTGATAGTAACAGATACCTTACCGTCTTCATTGAGGAAACCGGTGTTACCTATACCGTTGATATCACATTCAAATTTACCGTTGTTGATAATGATCTCAGCAGAACCGCTGAAGTCAGCGCCTTTTCTGTTTGTACCGATAACCTGACCGAGAACGCGGGTCGTTCCGTCGATCACAAGTTTTGATTTAGAGTTGCCTTCAAGGTTGTTGGTCCAGCTGAGCGAACCGTCATCTTTAAGTTTACGCTGGTTGTTTACACCCCAGATACCGCCGCATATAACGTTATATGTACCGGATTTAACAACGAGGTTTGTCGTCTTGTCAACACCGCCGCTGTATCTGTGACCGGCGGAAAGGCTGACGTAGTTTGTTGCAATACCGTCGTAGATCTCAAGGTCTGCAGGATAGCAGTTTACACCTTCGCCAACGAGAGTCGCATGGTTATTAAACGAAATTACACGTTCTGTACCAACAGTTTCAATATCGATGTTTTCCCAGATAGACTGACCGTGTACACCGATCTCTGCGGGCAATTCAAGAGTGATCTTAGCACCGTTCGTTTCACGGTAGTCAACACCGTCGTAAACGGATGTGAACTTGATCGTCTTATCGTTGAATACTGCTGTAAATACATCCTTTGTTGTATCGCCGGAACCGTAGGACTGATCCCAACCAAGATAGATAGGACCGCAAATAACGATCGTACCACCGGTTTCTCTAAGGAACTCGGTTGCCTGATAGAAGGACGTCATCAAATGTCCCTTGGGGTACTCTGCAGTTGCATCGTAGGAAGCGTGCTCTACTACTTCGAGAGGGTTTTCAGCAGACGTACCTGTGCCGTCACCGGGAAGTTCGCCGATGACCTCGTGTGTCTCAGGATCTCTTTCGGGGTCCATAATGAACACTACTCTGTCACTTGCGGGAACGAGTGTGTTGGGGTCGATCATCTCTGCTTCAGCAGCGGAAGGAACCAACGCAAACA
>JAZNOI010000021.1:0-1860 GCA_045580755.1 Eubacteriales bacterium
TAAAGCTTTCGGGAGTCTGAAGCGTAAGATCCTCTTTATCAACGATAGTGCCTCCGATATAATAAGGAAGTCCGCAATTTGCAAATGAAACGTACGATCCGCGTTCAAGAACGATTATTTCTTCTTTTTCTTTAAGCCTACGAAGTCTTGCAGCCGCAGATGCGCCGCCTGCAACACCGCCTATAATTACAGTTTTCATAATAATCACCTCATAATAAATATTGGAGATAAAAGTATGTCGAGAGAGATGTTTGAACCCGTTTACAACGAGATGTTTCCTTTCTGGTCCGAGATATCGGAGCAAGACAAAGAGCAGATATGCAAAAATTCCTTTGCGTTTTCATACCCCAAAGGAACGAATATTCATGACGGAAACGAGTGTTCGGGAGTATTTATTGTTAAAAAAGGCTGTTTAAGAGTTTACATAATGTCGGAGGACGGAAAGGACATAACTCTGTACCGACTTCATTCGGGAGATATGTGTATGCTCTCGGCATCGTGCGTTATTCAAGCGATAACGTTTGACGTATTCATCGATGCTGAAGAAAACAGTGAATGCTTTGTTATAAGCGGACCGGCATTTGCACAGATATCTGAAAGAAACCCGAACATAAAAATATTCGCACTCGAACTGGCGGTCAGCCGTTTTTCAGATGTCATGTGGGTAATGCAACAGATACTTTTCATGAGCATGGATAAACGTCTGGCGATATTTCTATGTGATGAATCTGCACGTACCGACTCGGATATTATTTCACTGACACACGAGCAGATCGCCAAATATATGGGATCTGCCCGTGAAGTTGTATCAAGGATGTTAAAATATTTTTCAAACGAAGGACTTGTGGAGGTATCGAGAAAAGGCGTTAAAATACTTGATAAAAAACGTCTTAGAAAATTAGCCTTCTAAAAGTTTGATGATCTGATCTTTCGGACGGGCACCGACAGCCTTGTTGACGATCTGACCGTTTTTCAGAACGACGAGCATCGGAATGCTTGAAACTCCGAATTCTTGTGCAAGCTCTTCTTCGTTATCGACATTGATCTTGCCTACAAGATACTGCGGATTTTCTTTGGCAATCTCATCAACGAGAGGAGATACCATTCTGCAGGGACCGCACCAATCTGCGTAAAAGTCAAGAAGAACGGGTTTATCACTGTTTAAAACATCATCAAAATTATTTTTATTTACATTAAGTACCGACATGATCAATACTTCCTTTCTTTTATTTTGTGATCATAGTATACCCTATTTTTCATCTTTTTTCAGTGACAAAGTCACAAATTTTTTACCGAGGTTAATTTATGATAAAAGAACTCATTCATGACCCTATTTTCCTTGCAATGATATCGGAACCTGCAACGGAGGCGGATATCGAAACGGCAAACGACCTTCTTGAAACGCTGATGGCGCATAATGAAACATGCGTCGGAATGGCGGCAAACATGATAGGCGTTAAAAAAAGAATAATAGCCTTTTACGATGAAAGCGGCAAAAAGCCGTGTTACACCGTGATGTTCAACCCCGAAATAATAAAAAAGACTGACGCATATGAAACGGAAGAGAGCTGTCTTTCCCTTTTGGGCGGTCCGAGAAAGACAAAGAGATACAAGACTGTAAAAGTACAATATCAGACGCCGCAAATGCAGACAAGAATTAAAAACTTTACCGGTTTTACCGCACAGATAATACAACACGAGATCGACCATTGTAACGGAATATTGATATAAATATAAGGAGAATTTTAAATGACCGAGATCGACAAATTGAAAAGAGCACAGTTTATAATCGAAAAACTTGCAAACGGCATTGACCCGATAACCGAACAACTTGTTCCCGAAGATGATACGGTAAACAAT
>JAZNOI010000022.1:0-9013 GCA_045580755.1 Eubacteriales bacterium
TATACTTGCGCAAACGGCGATACACTTTTCTTTGCATACGAAAGAACAGAAACAACATCTCACGGATATGAGGTAAAAACACGGTATTACCGTAATCAAAGCTGTGAAGGCTGCCCTCATGCAGGTATGTGTCATAAATCCAAACGAGGATTCAGGGAGATAAAGATATCACCTGAATTTATGAGACAGAGACAAAAATCTCTTGATAATATTACAACAAAAGAAGGAACACAATTGAGGATCAACAGATCTATTCAAGTAGAATGAGTATTTGGGGTACTCAAACAAGACTTTGGCTTTAAACGTTTCTTGATGCGAGGAAAAAAGAATATCGAAACACAGTTTTTTATGCTTGCACTTGCATTTAATGTTGAAAAACTGTGCAACAAACGAAAAAACGGACGTTTTGGACAAGATTTGTTTCCTTTGAAAACCGGATAACGGTACTTTACAATCAAATATCACGGTTAAAAAAACGAGGATTTTCTCCCCGTCTTTTACTTTTATACTTTTTAGCCCTACAAAAGGTTTTTTTCTTTTATCAAACCTATTTTTTATATACTTTCTGCAAAACATGACAAAGGCCGGCTCAATTTCCTCTACTTGAGCCAGCCCCCGCTTTTTTTTTAAAAGCATTAAGAATACATTCCGTTGATCTGCATATAGTCGTAGATCATCTTGCCGTGCTGCTGCTCTTCTTTTTGAATGTGGTTAAGTGCATTTCTCGCGTTTTCGTCCTTAAATTCGAAAATGCAGGTATCATACAGCTGAGATACGTGCTTTTCCGACGCCAAAAGATCTGAGCATAAATACATGTCTGCCTGCTTTTCGGGCGAATTTACACCGCCGTAGGTCGCCGTGAATACGGGCTTGCTCTGGTTTGGGGAGGACATCTGCGGAACCGTTCCCTGCTCCATCTGACACACGGTATCGTAATGGGTACGCTCCACCTGTGCAAGTGAAGAAAAAAGATTTTTAAGTTGGGGGTCGGATGCACACGACGAATGCTTTGAATACTTGTCAGCACAAAGCTGCTCCTGATCCTTAAGGTCCTTTAAAAGTCCCGTTTCCTTTTGTGTTAATTGCATATAAAGCTCGCCTTTTCGTTTATTTGATACGATTGTTCCCACATTGATCCAAGTTAAGCAAAACATCGAATAAAACTTGACAAACAACACCAAAAAGTATATAATCGACTCACAAAGGAAAGCTTTTACTATGAAAATAATGGACATACATTCGCACACGTATTTCAGCGCCTGTGGCGCGGACAAGCACGAGGACACTATAAACGCCGCGATAAACGGAGGTATACAGCTTTTCGGTATATCCGACCACTGCTACGGCATAGGTGAAATACATAAGAATAATAGACGAAATGAAGACCGCATACAAGGGCAAAATTCAGCTCTTGTGCGGTATTGAAATAGCAACTGTGCCGGGGCTTGGTATAGACGAGCCTGAAACAGTCAAGGGCTTTGAATACTGTCTTATCGAGCATATCGACCGTGATGAAAGCACCGTCGGAATGAATATATTTGACTACGCTGACCGCTTCGGATGCAAGGTGGGCATAGCGCACACCGATCTTATCGGTATGGCTATCAGAAAAGGGCTTGATCCCACAGAATTTTTGTCCCGCTTCGCACAGCACGGTATATTTTGGGAAATGAACGTGAATTACGACAGTATTCACAGGTTTTCAGAACATCAGTATATGCTTGATTTTCTCAAAAAACCTAATATTACAAAGATCGTTAAAGACTCGGGAATAAAGCTGTCAGTAGGCTTTGACGGACATAGAGTTTACGATTATGATCCCGAAAGAGTAATCCGGTTGAATGAATTCATCCATAACAGCGGAATAGAAATGGTAAGCTTTGAATAAATACCTCTGAGCGAATAACCGAAACAATATCTTCCAAAATAAACGGCGAAATAAACATCGAAATTTTCCAAACAAAACATTTTATAGCAAGCGAATATAAAAGAATTGTAAATTTTCGACCCGCGTTTTTTTATATTGACATTCAATTGTTTAAGCTGTATAATGAAAGCGTAGAATAATATACTTTTTATGTATATAATATAATATGTTGAGGAGGAAAACATGAAAAAGATCATTCGCTTGACTTCATTGTGTTTGGCTATTTTAATGATATCTGCGGTAATCCCCTTCCAGGCAGTTGCCGCTGTTTCTGTACCGTCGAATGTCAAATCGGTAGTATTCAATGCAACCTATTACGCAAGCAAATACGCCGATCTTAAGGCTGCATTCGGCACAGATGCAACAAAGCTTTACAACCACTTTTTGAACTACGGCGTAAAAGAGGGTCGTCAGGCAAGCCCTATGTTCAGCGTTGATTATTATCTCAAGAACAACGCCGATCTTAAGGCTGCATTCGGATCGAACCGTGAAAGTGCATTTAATCACTTTCTTAAATACGGTGTAAACGAGCCCCGTGTCACCGCTCCCGCAGTCGATCTCGGAACAGGAATCGACGTAAGGATCTCGATGAATATAGGCGGCGGCAAGAACCTTGATTATTCTGATACGAATGTTTGCACTGCAGCTCCTGTTCTCAAGGCTGTTCAGACATGGAGACTTGACAGACAAAAGGACGGAAGCTACAAGATAACAAACAACGCAACAGGCAAGGCGCTTGACGTGTATGCAGGATCGCGCGCATCAGGCGCAAATGTCGGTCTTTATGCAAGCAATGACACAAATGCGCAGCGCTGGTTCATCTACAAGAACACAGACGGCACATACACTATGCGCGCAAAGTGCGGAACCACTTGTGCTCTGTCCATCAACGGTAACTCCACCGCAGCAGGCGCAAATGCACAAATGAACACTTATAGCGGTGCATCCGGTCAGCATTTCAGAATCTCAAAGATCAGTGTCCTTGAAAGCATGGCGCCTGCAAATATAGGCAGTAACTTCTGGGGCAATATCAGAGGTGTCGGCTCAAACTACAATTTAGCTCTTTCAGGCGACAATGTTCTCATTCGTTATCCCAACTACGGTTATAACCAGACCTGGAGATTCATTCGTTTCTCTGATGGAAGCTACGAAATAACAAACCTCAAAACAGGTAAATCGCTCGACTGTGCGGCAGGCTCAGGCGTTGCGGGAACAAACGTAGCTACATATACGTCAAACAATACAAATGCTCAGAGATGGTACATTTTCAAGGAGGACGGAAATTACATATTCGTTCCTAAGTGTACGGCTGAATGTGCTCTTACTGTTGCGGGTGGCGCTACGGCAAGCGGAACTAATTTAGAGCTTGCAAAGTATACCGCATCATACACCGCTCAGCAGTTCAAGGTCATAAAGCTCACCAAGAGTGAGGTTGAAAAGAATCTTACCATAAGCGAGATATGCGCAGCGCCCACAAACGGTGCGTATGAGTTTATGGAGATCATAAACACATCTGACAAAACGGTAAATCTTAATCAGTATTCACTTTACAGATTCGGATTTGCAAACAGCGGCAAATACGAAAGCAACGGCTACAATGCAATACTCGGTCTTGCATCGGGCACAGGCTCGGATACATCGCTCAAATGTCTTGAAAAGATAAACCTTTCCTCTTATGATACGAGCATAGCTCCCAACGGTATGATCGTTCTGTGGTTCGTATCGTACGCCAACAGAGGACTTACAGTTAACGATTTTAAGACGTATTGGACAAATCAGGGCAGCGATATGACAAATGTTACAGTCATTCCCGTTGCTGTTCATAACGGAAAATCCGATATATACGCGGCAACAAAGATAAACAGCGGATGCGGTGCAGGATTTTTGCCCGACACAAAGGCTTGTGTTGCACTGTCGCTTATCAAGAACTCCGCTCTTGCGGTAAGACTCGAAAACGGAACTAACCTCAATTCTCTTACAGCAAGTACTGATGCTCCTCTTGCATATAATATGACAGCAGAGCTTCAGAGCAGAGCAGACTCCATTGCAACATATTTTGTCACAACAACCGCTGAAACGGGTACATCACGCAACTATTACAACTACGTTGACTATGAAGCATACGTTCACGCTACAACACAGGCAATGAAGGAGCCTATGCGTACATACACGCACGTTTTTGCTGCAGTTCCTTACGCTGCACAGGTAATGGGCTCCAGCACAACAGCAGGCCACCCCACCAATCTCGGCAAATATATCAACCTTAACTCTGCAGGCGAAACAAACGTCATAACATTCGGCGCAGACGGCGGTCTTAAGAGAACAAAGGCAACACCCGGCTACAGATGGTGCGGTCAGTTTGCAGGTCTTGATCTGCTCAGCACATCAGTAGATGACAAGGGCAACGTAACGCTTACAGGTAAGTTTGAATACGATCAGTACAGTCAGATCGGTTTCGTTATAACGACTATATCCACGGCAACCGGCGAGGTTATCGCTAAAAAAACAGTAAACACCACAACATTCAAGGCTATCGACGGCGGATATTCATACTCCGTAACGGTAAGCGGTCTTCCCGTTAACGACGGAAGCGTAGTGCTTTCAATAGTTCCCTACGCTATCTATGTTGAAACAGGTTCGCGTGTAAACGGTGTTGCAGAAGAGATCAGATGCCCTCTTGTTTCCGCAACGATCAACGGAAAGAGCATTGAAGGTCTTAAGGTCACATATCTTGCAAACGAGGTAAATGCTCCGGCAAACGATGTTACGGGCATAAAGGAAGCTGTTGAGCTTCTTGCAAACGATATTGAATACTACACGGGCGTAGAGGTTACAACAGGTATTTACGACCCGAGAGCATCTTATCCTCAGATAGTTATCGCGACATCAGGCTCAGGCTCGGGCGGCGATGCACTCGTTGCAAACAATAAGACGGTAGGCACTAATCAGTACAGCATTATCAGCAAGACCGCAGGCGAAATATATATCGTCGGCGGCGATACGATAGCGGCTGAATACGCATCACAGCTTATCATAAAGGCTCTGATAAATGCAACGGGCACAGTAGAGCTTACAAGCCTTTGTGCAGATGCACCTAAGACTCTTAATACAAAGAACGATCACCTTTCATTGACAGACGGCTCCGACTACCGCATCATGACAATGAATATGCTGTGGAACAGCAGCCATCCCGATGAAACAAGATACAACAGATTTATTGAGTTTATCAATTATTACTCACCTGATGTTATTGGCTTACAGGAATGCTGCATAGCCAATATGAACAAGTTCATGCCTTTGCTTAAGGCGGCTGGATATACAGTAATTCAGCAAGAGGTCTTCTCCGGTACATACGAGTGTAACACAGTTCCGATCGCATACAAGACATCAAAGTTCACGTGTGTTGAAAAGGGCTGGAAACAGCTCCCCGGCGGAAGTAAGTTCTACGGCGTAACCTGGGCAGTTCTCAAGGACAAGACGACATCGCAAACATTCGCAGCATCATCATCACACTTCTACAACGAAGGTGTTCTTGCGGATAAAGTAATTATCCGTAAGGAAAACACAAAGATGGTACTTTCAATAACGAACGACATCATAAATAAGCACAACTGCCCTGTCATAAATATGGGTGACTTCAATATGCGTTCGTTTGACGAGGCATATCACCTCATGGTCGACAGCGGTGTTCTCAACGATTCAAGATTCGTTTCATTCAGAGACGGTTTGATGGTACGTATAGGTCACACCCTCAATTCAACAGTTACCTCCGAGGGCTCGCCTTCAAGAACTATCGACTATTTCTTCACAACAAACAATGTAAATGTTCTCCGTACAAGAGCAGTAATCAATATGAAGTCAGCTACTTCAACTGACCATAGCCCTGTTTACGCAGATATTTCATTTAAATGATCAATAGGCAAAAGCCCTTCACGTTTGGCGTGATACTCTTAACGGAGAATTCGTAAGCACAAAATTTCGGCAGAGAACTTGTTTTCTCTGCCGATTTGTGGTATAATGAGGCTAACGAAAAGCCTCCCTCCGAGAGGGAGGTGGCACGGCGTAGCCGTGACGGAAGGAGCCTGCGTAACTTTGAGGTTTTGATAAGCTTTATTGTAACGCGCTCTCCCTCAGTCACCTTTGGTGACAGCTCCCTCCCGGAGGGAGCCTTAGGACACGCAACCGTAGGGGTATGGGCTTTGCCCGATGCATTTGTAATACAAAGGCGAAACTGGCAATAAAAGGAGAATGATTATGAAAAGAACGGCAAAAGCAACAACAACTGTTAGTTACATACTTTCGGGGATCTTGTGGCTCTTGGGAATACTTACATTATTGTTTAATGTTTTGGGACTATGGGCTGCTTGGCACCTCGCCGGGTTTGGTTTTATCTTTTATATCCCTGTTCCAATAATCCCTGCAATTCTTTCAATTGTTTTTTCTTGCATTTCAAAAGAAACCAAACTAATTGTTATGAATTGTATCTCAGTAGCCGTTTCTATAGGATTTATACTTTTAACGATATTTGTATCCTCCACGTGGTTTTGGTAAAAGCAACCCCCGACAGACTTTTAAAAAATCTGTCGGGGTTACTTATTTGTTTACAGCGGGATAATTATTAACCAACTGATCATAATTTCTCCGCTAAGAGTGCGCGCTCTTCTCTGTTGTTCTTGACGGAGAGTTTGAAGACGCAAAAATTTCGGCAGAGATATTGTTTTCTCTGCCGATTTGTGTTATAATGGGACGTAGCAAGCCTCGCCCTCTGGGAGAGGTGGCGGCGAAGCCGACGGAGAGGGCAAATGGTTGCAATGATACCCCCTCTCACCCGCTACCGCGGGAGCTCTCCCGGAGGGAGAGCCTTTGAATACGCGAACCCTTAGAGCTATGGGCTTTGCCCTGTGCCTTTGTAATACAAAGGCGAAACTTGCGATAAAACGAAATGGGAGAGTTATTATGCTGACGTACGAATCAATTAATCCTATATTCAATAAATGGATTGAAATATTGAGATTAAAAAATATTTGGGATATAAAATTAGAGCTTGTAGACGATGAACGCTTTTGGAAAACCGGAGACTTCAAAGTTGATCCTGATGATAGAAAAGCCATTCTTATGTTGAACGCAACAAATCCTAAACAAGAAAATAATGAAGAAGTGATCGTTCACGAATTATTGCACCTGAAATTATATCCGCTTGATCAACTGACAGAGGGGCTAATTGACGGACACTACTCTCCAAACACGCCAGAATATAACACGATTTACAATCAATTTATGACTATGCTCGAACAAACGGTAGAAGAATTGGCGAAGTGTTTTTTGTTGCAGTATGGAGATAATAAAGAACTATCTTATGGCAGTTGCAAAATGATGAAATCATTTAACGAGTTGTATGATGGTCTTAAATCACTATAAAAACATATATCGAAGCCCCAACAGACTTTCAAAATCTGTCGGGGCTGATTTATTGGAATCATTTATCTGTTGTAAGATCGTTGATACAGCTTTCGCAGATGAGCTTATCTCTGAAGATCGTTATATTTTCACTGCGCCCGCAGAATATGCAGCAGGGATTGCTCTGCTTGCGAATGACGATAGCGTCGTTTTCAACTGAAAACTCCGCGTAAGTTCCGATATCAAGTCCGTATCTGTCGCGAAGTTCCTTTGGAATAACGATCCTGCCGTTTCTGTCGATCTGTCTGTTAATTCCGATTTCTTTCATAAGTACCTCCGTATAATATGTTGGTTTTGTTGTCTTTTGTTAAGCTGATTATAGCATAAAACTATTGTCGAGTCAACGGGAAATTTGTCGAAAAGAAAAAATAAATGGTTAATTATGGTAAAAAAATCAGATTTTTTGCGTTTGTTGTCAAAACTCAACGAAAATTGCGATAAAACAATTGTAAACTATTTGTAAACAGTGTCAAAAATGGTTAAAAATATGCTGTTTTTTTGAAATAAACTATTGACAAAATTCTCACAATTTGGTATAATACCAAGGCTTGATGCGTTGAAGATAAAAGTTGCCGGGCGGAAAACTTCCGAGCCGAACGGGTAATTTTATCCGAGCATGCCCGCAATCGGGCGAAACGAAATCGCATCTCAAGATCTCCAAGATGGACTACCGAATCACGCAAATGAGTTGCAGCGCAGGTTCGGTTTTAAATCGGAGGATCAGGAAACACACGGAAGAGTGTTAAGCGATTTTAAGTCCACCAAGTATTAAAAATATTAAGGAGGAAAATCAAGTGGCAGTTAAGGAAAAACTGAGAATCAAGCTGAAGAGCTATGACCACGTGCTTATCGACGAGGCTGCAAAGAAGATCGTTGAGTGCGCTACCAGAAACGGTTCCGCAGTATCAGGTCCCATTCCGCTTCCCACAGACAAGGAGATCGTTACGATCCTCCGCGCTGTACACAAGTACAAGGATAGCCGCGAACAGTTTGAAATGAGAACTCACAAGAGACTCGTTGACATCATGAAACCCTCTGATGCAACGATCGAAGCTCTCACAACCCTCGAACTTCCCGCAGGTGTTCAGATCGAGATCGTGAACTAAGCGAAAACGGAGGTTTAAGTCATGTTGACGCCAAAATCTACATTATATATATGGCGCCAACCAATAACTAAAACAGGAGGAAATCATGAAAAAGGCAATTATCGGTAAGAAAATCGGTATGACTCAGATCTTTGATGAAAAAGGCAACGTCATTCCCGTTACGGTAATCGAAGCAGGTCCGTGTACCGTCACACGAATCAAGACAAACGAAAAAGACGGTTATGAAGCAGTTCAGCTCGGCTTTATGGCAGTAGCTGATAAGAAAGTGAACAAGCCTATGAAGGGCCAGTTCGAAAAAGCAGGCGTTGCTCCCAAGAAGCATCTCAAGGAATTCAGACTCGATGATATTTCCGGCTACAAAATTGGCGATACCGTTACCGCTGACGTATTCGCAGCAGGTGAAAAGGTCGACATCACCGGAATGACCAAGGGTCGTGGATACACCGGCGCGATCAAGCGTTGGAATCTCCATATGCTCGGCAGAACCCACGGTATCGGTCCGATCCACCGTCAGAGCGGTTCT
>JAZNOI010000023.1:0-3133 GCA_045580755.1 Eubacteriales bacterium
CCGTACCGGCTTTCACCCATTGGTCAATTTTTGTCCCTTTGAGCGAAAGCCCTTCGATTTCCGAGCTTTGTTTTTGATCACTTTATACACGTTTTAACCGTTTTCATTCTCTTTTTTGGGATCGTTGCAAGTGCATTTGTTTTGTGAGCCGCACGAGCCTGAGTACGGACAGCCGATGCACTTCTTTCCCTTCTTTTTTTCTTTTACTATATATATTATTGCGCCGCTTATCGCCGCTATGAGCAATATCGAAATAATAATATCCATAAATCTCAAGATCCTTTTAAAACGGTATTGTTATTACTTGTATTATGTACTTGTGTGAAAAATTACATAGTTGCTTTTTTAAGCTTTTTCTGTGCCATTTCTTTTTTCGCTTTTTCATTAGAAGCAGCCCCGATCATCACGATAGATGCAATTATTGCCGCCACCATGCTCAATCCCGGGATAAAGCCTTCGCCAAGCTTGCCCGTCGTGATCAAAGTACCCACCTGATACGTAATAAACGCAACAACGTATGCAACGCTAAACTGAAGTCCGATTCCCGCAAAAAACCACTTTTTGCTCTTTATCTCAGAGTTCATAGCGCCGATCGCCGCAAAGCAGGGGGGTGTGAAAAGGTTAAACATCAAGTATGCAAGTCCTGCCGATGCGGTTATGCCAAACAATGCTTCGCCGCCGCCCGACTGCAAAAGTTCAAAATCTTCGTTTATAACGCTGTTGGATATAGCGAATACAGCCGCTAGCGTGCCGACAACCTCTTCTTTGGCAATAAAGCCCGTGATTGCCGCCGCTGCCAACTGCCACATACCGAAACCTAACGGGATCAGCAAGACTGCAATGGGAGACGCTATGTCGTGAAGAATGGATGCTTCGGGAGCAACGCTTCTCAAATTCCAGCTGTACGAACTCATGATCGTTACTACCGAGTTGCAAAGCAAAATGATCGTTCCGGCTTTTATCAGATATTCCTTACCTCTCGAGAACATGGACACGATTCCCTTCCAAAGACCGGGAATCTTGTATTCGGGAAGCTCTATTATGAAAAACGACTTTTTGTATTTGTATCCCGAGATCCACTTTACCAACAATGCGCCGAAGAACACGAGCGCAATGCCCATAAAGTACATAAGGGGAGATATCCAGGGATTACCGGGGAAGAATGCACCCGCAAACATCGCGATCAAGGGGATCTTCGCTCCGCAGGGGACGAAGGGCGTCAACATTGCAGTTGCCCTTCTCTCTCTTTCGTCACGAATGGTACGGCACGCCATGATTCCGGGAACCGAGCAGCCCGTTCCTACTACAAGAGGAATGATCGACTTGCCCGACAGTCCGACTTTTTTGAATATGGGGTCGAGAACGACGCTCACTCTCGCCATGTAACCGCAATCTTCAAGCAATGCAAGCATAAAATACATTACCATTACAAGAGGAAGGAATCCTACGACGGCACCGACACCGCCTATAATGCCGTCGACTGCGACCGTTCTCAAAAACGGATTCGACTCAGCCATAAGCCCGTCTACGTAGCCGCCGAAATTTCCGATCCACTCGGAAAGCAATTCCGAGATCCAAAGTCCGGGGCCAACCTGAGATATCCAGAACACAGCCCACATTATTACCGCAAAGATCGGTATGCCCAACCACTTGTTCGTGAGAACGGCATCGATCTTGTCCTGGAAGTTTCTTTCTTTCGTGAGAACTTTACGGGTCTCAACCTCGGATACTATTTTATTTACAAACTCGAATCTCTTTTTGTCGGCTTCCATTACCGCCGCTTTATCGGCAAGATCGATATTTCCCTGCTCGTAAGGCGCTTTCTGCCCCTTGCCGACCTGTTCGGCCGCAGCCTTAACGACCTCTTTGAGCCCCGCGTTGCTCGACGTGGTGGAGATCGTTTCGATTACGGGACAGCCAAGCTTTTCGGAAAGAAGCTTTGTGTTGATCTTCGTTTCTTTGCTCTTGTTTATGTCCGACTTGTTGAGCGCAACTACGACCGGGATACCAAGCTCGAGTATCTGCGTCGTGAAGAAAAGGCTTCGGCTCAGATTCGTTGCATCAACTATGTTGATGATAGCGTCGGGATTCTCGTTTTTTACATAGGAGCTCGTGATGCTCTCCTCGGACGTGAAGGGAGACATCGAATATGCTCCCGGAAGGTCAACTGCGATCAGTTCATCTTTTCCGTTGTAAAAGCTCTTTTTGATAGGGCTTTCGATTTTGTCGACCGTAACGCCTGCCCAGTTTCCGACTTTTTCGTTTTTACCGGTCAGAACGTTATACATCGATGTTTTACCGCTGTTGGGGTTGCCTGTTAAAGCGATTCTCATTAATTGTTCTCCTGTTCTGTAAAATAGGGGTTTTTATACCGAGTTAGCCTAAACTAACTGTATGACGTTATAAATCGGTTAGTTCAAACTAACCGTGTTTTTAAATTAACGGGTCGGTTAAAACCAACCCCGTTATATTAATATTAAAAAGAAATAAAATTATTCAACGATTATTGCGGATGCGAGCTGGTTGTCGATGTTGTATCTTCCGTCTTTGATCGACACAACGCAACCACCTTTGAGATGGGATATGACAGTAATGGGTTCGCCTGAATAGCAGCCAAGCGAAAAGAGGAACGCGTCGAGTTCTTCATCATCGGTTTCGATGTTTTTTATGATGTATTCCGTTCCTTCCAATGCGTCTTTCAGATTCACTTTGAGTTACCTCGCTTTCGAGTTAGCCTACGCTTACTCCATGACATAGGATATCACTTTCGACTAAAAATGTCAAGAGTTTTGAACAAAAAATAATAGACGGAGTTGATTTTTTACAATATGCCCAAAAAGGTGACGATCAGGCATAAATTGCATACGCGTTTTACATAAAAAAGGCTGTGTGCAATGAGAATTTGTGTGAGTTTTTGGAACGTTTCCGTGCATATAATTGTGTTTTGTTACATATAATGGATGGTGTGTAGAGATGGAGTTGATATGGAGACAACAAAAAATAATAATTCGAAAAAGGTATTGACAAAAAAATATATATGTTGTATAATACTTGGGCAGCCAAAAATGCCGGTGTGGCGGAATTGGCAGACGCCCGGGACTTAAAATCCCGTGGGAATTCAACTCCCGTACCG
>JAZNOI010000024.1:0-3714 GCA_045580755.1 Eubacteriales bacterium
ACAGTTAAGCGATACAAAAAAGGAAGATTCCAAAGATGGAAAATCTTTGGTCGTTTGGTGGTGGGGGTCAAGGGGAGGAGGAATCGAAACCTCCTGCCCCTTGGCGCCTTCTTTGTTTTACTTTCTTGGCAAGGCAAGAAAGTAATAAAAAAGAAATAAATAAGAAAAAACAAAAACGCTGCCGCGTTTTTTTAATGAGCACAAACAATCAGGGCTTCGCCCCGAACCCCACAAAAGGCGCGCTTTTGTAAAAGCGCCCTCTTGACTCCAGCCAAAACTTTTATTTTTTAAAAATCTTAGATTTTAGGGACCGGCGTCAAAAGGCGGTCCGCTATAAAAACAAATACAAAAACCCCGAAACCAATAAAGTTTCGGGGAATATTTTTATTTAATTGTAACTATAAGCCTTATTGCGGTTTTGATCTCGTCTTTTATATTTATCTCCGAAAACGCCGGAACGCATACAAGTTCAACACCCGAGGGAGCGAAAAATCCCCTCGCAATCGCTATTGCCTTAACCGCCTGGTTGACCGCACCTGCACCGACCGCCTGAAGCTCGGCTTCCTTTTGTCCGTTTATTACCCCAGCCAATGCTCCTGCGACAAGGTTGGGATTTGATTTCGATGATACCTTGAGTATTTCCATAAAATATAATTCTCCATTCAAGAAACTACAAGTAGACACTGTTTTTTTCGTAGCTATTACATTATATTCCATATAAAACACTTTTGCAAGGTATTTTTACAAATTTCTCAAAAATATATTTTTAAGGGTATTTTTAGACTAAAAACTGACCCTCTTTATCGATCTTGTAACGTTGTCCATAGACAAGTTCACGTCGTATTCGACCACAACGCCGTTGAACACGATATCCTCATCTGCAAATTCAAATCTAACAGGCATCTTGTTTTTCATCTTTTCGATTATAAGCTCGCTCTTCACGCCGAGCACCGAATTTGCCGAACCGCACATACCGAGGTCGGTTATATACGCACTTCCCTTTTTGAGGATCTGTTCGTCTGCCGTCTGCACGTGCGTGTGCGTACCGAAGATACCATCGATCTTTCCGTCAAAATATCTTGCCAAGGCATACTTTTCTCCCGTTGCCTCCGCGTGAATATCGAGAATCGACAGATCAAAGTTCCCTCTTTCCCTTTCAAGCACCTTTTCTACCGACTCAAAAGGACATTCCAGGCTCTCCATAAACACAGTGCCCGAAACGTTCATGACCATAACGCGATATCCGTTACAATCGACGACGGTATAACCGTTGCCCGCCGAAATCGAAGGATAATTCATCGGTCTTATAATATTTTTCGAGCCGTCAAGAAAGCTTCTGAGAGAATTCTTTTGCCAGATATGGTTACCTCCCGTTATAACGTCGACCCCGTAATCGAGCATTTTCTTTGCGTCATCCGCTTCAAGTCCGTTTCCGCGGCTCGCGTTTTCTCCGTTTGCAACAACGAGATCGATTTTTTCTAATTTTCTGTAAGACCACAGTTTCTTGCCCATTTCTTCAACGGTTGCAGGGCCGACGATGTCTCCCAAAACCAATATTTTCATAAAAAAAGCCTTTCTATGCCCTTTTCGGCGCCCATATATAAGAATATCACAATCCGCATTTGTTTTATGCGGACTGTGATATCTGTTAAAACGCATATAAATATATATTCAAACGGAATTTTTCCGCTTTGTTTGATTTCGAATTAGCTATATATAAATTTATATGTGAAGATTGTGAAACCACAATGCTTAATTATTTAGCGTATTCGATCGCACGGTTTTCTCTGATTACGTGGATCTTGATCTGACCGGGATACTCGAGATTTTCCTCGATCTTCTTAACAACGTCTCTTGCAATAAGAACCATCTGTTCGTCGTTGACCTCAGTGGGTTTAACCATAATACGAACTTCACGGCCTGCCTGGATCGCGTAAGATTTTTCAACTCCGTTGAAGCTGTTTGCAATTTCCTCGAGCTTCTGAAGTCTCTTGATGTAGTTTTCGAGATCCTCGCGTCTTGCGCCCGGCCTTGCAGCCGAAATAGCGTCTGCCGCCTGAACTATCATAGCAATGATAGTGCGGGGTTCAACGTCGTTATGGTGCGCTTCAATAGCGTGGATAACCTCTTTGTGTTCTTTGTACTTCTTTGCAAGGTCAACACCGAGCTGTACGTGAGAACCTTCAACTTCCTGGGTGAGTACTTTACCGATATCGTGGAGCAAGCCCGCTCTCTTTGCAAGAGTGCTGTCTACACCGATCTCGTCGGCGATCATACCCGAAAGATGTGCAACCTCGATCGAATGACGGAGTACGTTCTGTCCGTAACTCGTACGGTACTTCTGTCTGCCGAGCAATTTTACGAGTTCGTTGTTCACGCCGTGAACGCCGGTCTCGAATATTGCCTTTTCTCCTGCCTGCTTGATCGTGTTTTCGACCTCTTTGCGAGCCTTTTCGACTGTTTCCTCAATTCTTGCGGGATGGATACGTCCGTCCGAAATGAGTTTTTCGAGGGTGATTCTCGCAACCTCTCTTCTGATCGGGTCAAAGCCCGAAAGCGTGATTGCCTCGGGAGTGTCGTCGATTATGAGATCAACACCCGTAAGCGTTTCGATCGCGCGGATATTTCTACCCTCACGGCCGATTATTCTTCCCTTCATATCATCGTTGGGGAGCGGAACAACGGATACCGTAGTTTCGGATACGTGGTCTGCCGCACAACGCTGAATAGCAAGCGAAATAATGTTTCTTGCTTTGTCGTCTGCCTCTTCCTTGATCTGCGATTCGATCTCTGCGATCTTCTGCGCCGCCTCAAGCTTAACCTCATCTTCTATACGCTGTACAAGTTCTCTCTTTGCTTCCGCAGCGCTGATTCCGGCTATCTGTTCCAGTTTTTCCAACTGCTGTGCGCGAACGACTTCAAGCTGTTCTTTCAGTTCTTCGTTTTCCTTGATCTTGCGGTTTAACTGTTCGTCTTTCTTTTCAAGAGAATCCATCTTGCGTTCAAGTGCTTCTTCTCTGGATACGGCGCGGCGTTCAAGTCTCGAAACTTCGTTTCTTCTTTCCTTGATCTCGCGTTCCAATTCGTTTCTTGAACGAAGTATTTCTTCTTTAGCTTCGATAAGAGCTTCTTTCTTCTTGGTCTCGGCAAGCTTTTCTCCTTCTTCGACGATCTTCTTTGCTCTTTCTTCGGCAAGTCCGATCTTCGCTTCGGTTACTTTCTTGCGATACGCAATTCCGAGTACCATACCAACAGGTATACCGACTGCAAGGGCAACGATGGCGAATATAAATTCCATGGTAGTGCACCTCCTTAGTCAATATATTACGGATAAACTGTATCAAAATCCAAATATTTACCCATATTAAGTATATTTTATCTTATTTTAACCGAGATGTCAATGACATACGGGCATTTTTATCACTTTTTTCTTTAATCGCACAGCTCTTTTCCGGCGTATTTTTCGGGGCATTTATTTTTGCAATATTATTTATGCAAAAAAAGTCCAATTTATATATGCAAATAACAGAGCTTATTCACCAAAAGTAAGCATATACAGCCATTTTGTTGCATTTTACTTTTTACAAATTTCACCAAAAAAACTATTGCTTTAATGGAAACTGTGTGCTACAATAAAAAATGGAATAAAAGATATAATAATTATACTTGATTTTATAAAAAGGCAGGGTTCAAAATGATATTGAGAAGCGAAAA
>JAZNOI010000025.1:0-2579 GCA_045580755.1 Eubacteriales bacterium
ACTTCCGCGTACTATGTAATTTGCTGCGGCATTATTAAACCGCACAGACTTCATTGAAGATCTCATAATACCGGTGATTATCAACGCTATCACCAAACCGACGCCGAGGGCAATAAGTATGCTCTGTCCCCAGTCAAACTCGTCCGATGAACTATCCGACGGTTTTTCTTCATTTTCGTATGTCTCGTCGTAATAATAGTCATCATGATCGTAATCGTCATAATAATAGCCGTCGTAGTAATAGTCGTCGTAATACGCAGAAACGCCGACTGCCATAAATAACGAGAACACCAATGATAACAATACAAATAAAATAACTCTATTCCTCATAAGCGTCACCCAAACAAATGAACAAGATAAGTTATTCCGAAAGTCAATGCGCTTATACCGAGTGTCAACAGCGATAACCAGGTAAAATACGCGCCGTTGTCGATCGGCAGATTTCCGACGAACTTTCCGGTCTGCCCGTTCATCGCAAATGAATATTTCTTATCTTTATAGGTCGTGTTGAGTATCCACACGGGAAGGAGTGCGTATCTCGTTCTGCCTTTATCCAAAGACATTCGCGAGCTTTGGGTTATTACGGTATTATAACCGATAACCGTTCTGCGAAACTCGTCTGCAGTACTCGTTTTTATTCTGTCATTTGCCCTTCCGATACTTTCGTGCGAGGAAACGTCATATTTGTCAGCAAAATAACCGGACAAAAATGCCGTCTGAAAATCCACGGCTTCCCCGTAATCGTAAGGTTCGATCGATTCCATAAGATCGTCGGGCATTTTCGTCGATCCGTCAACAGGCACGTCGGCAAAGCCTATCTGACCGCCTCTGAGCACCGAATAATGACTCGTTTTCGTATAAATATACTTGCTGTCGCTCCAAGTAAACATTCTCGTCGCTCGGTATCTTATATCCGCGTCGACCTCAGCATCAAACAACCAAAACGGAACGTATATGCCTTTTATCTCATCGATCTTGTTTTCTTTTTTGAATATCTTGGGCAAAAAGGGCTTGTGCTCAAGATGCTTCATAAGCCCTTCTTTTGCCGCTTTTTTATCCAATTTAAAAGGAATGACCAAGTCGGGTTTCAATTCTCCCGCCAGCTGTCCCATAAGAACAACGGGGTTTCCGCAATACGGACATTCGGTCGCGGCAGTCGTTGCATCTCCGACTATCTCACCGCCGCACGATTTGCAGGAATATACGCGCATATTCTCTGCTTCTCCCTCTTCCCAGGTGTTCTGCGAAGATGTATCCCATTCCATATTATCGGACGCTTCGTCGTTCAGTTCTTCATCGTACGCCTTCAGCGTTTCGGTTTCAAACTCGGTATCACAATAAGGGCACTTCATCTTCTGAAGCTTACTGTCAAACTCAATAGCACCGCCGCAACAAGGACATTTATATTGCAAGATATTGGACATCATTCTTCTCCTTTTTGTGATTTAAAAGGATCTCGCTTATTTAATATCCTCTTCGGTGAATTTGTCTCCGCATTCAGGACAGAACTTTGGAGGATTCTTGGGATCTTCGGGCTCCCATCCGCATTTATCGCAACGGTACAAGGGCGCTGCCGCGGGTTTCTTTGCTCCGCATTCGGGACAGAATTTACCTTTGTTTATTGCACCGCAAGAACAGGTCCAGCCTTCTTCAACGGGTTTTGCGCTTCCGCATTCTGTGCAGAACTTGCCCGTTGCTACGTTACCGCATGAACACTTCCAGCCGTTGCTTGCTGCGGGTGCTTGCTGAGAAGCTTTGTTGGCCTCTGCCATTCCGAAAAGCTGATTTGCGTTAGCCGCATTTCCGGTGTTCATCGCCATACCCATTCCCATAAATCCGGTCATAGCACCGTTTTCATTTGCAGCAGCGGCTCTCATAGCATCTGCCTGTGCTCCAACCAATGTTGCAGCAGCCAACGAAGGATCTCTGAGAATAGCGCTCTTCTGAGCTGTCTTGATCAATTCTGCATCTTCATCTGTCAACGTGGGAGGATTCATTGCAATATTAACAACTTTAAGTCCGCGCAATTCTCCCCATTTTCTCGAAAGCTCTGCGTTTACCGCATCTTCAAGTGCTGCTTTATGCAAAAGGATCTGGTTCGGACGGAGTTCAAGTGCGGAAAGTCTGCCGAGCGCAGGTCCGAGAGCACTTATAAATTCTGTCTTTAACTGGTCATCAAGCTCATCACGCAAATATTCTCTCTCCACGTTTCCGCAAACGTTCGTGTAGAATAAAAGCGGGTTTTCTATCTTATATGAATAAATACCGTTACATCTGAGCGAAACGTCAATGTCAAGGCCTATCTTTGAATCAACTACTCTGAAAGGCACGGGAGTGGGGGTTCCGAACTTGTTGTCGATCAGCTCTTTCGTATTGAAATAATAAACTCTCTGATCCTTTCCGGTATCACCGCCGTATGTAAAACGCTTTCCGATCGTCTTAAACGTTTCGATTATGCTCTTTCCGAGCGAGCCTGCAAAAATGCTCGGTTCGGTAGATTTATCATAAGTATATTCTCCGGGCTCAGCACATACTTCAACGATCTTTCCCTGCTCAACGATCATCATGCACTGACCGTC